>JAHEJC010000118.1 GCA_024639065.1 Lewinellaceae bacterium
TATAATCTCCTGCTGCTAACCCACTCAAATCTTGTGTGGTAGCTCCATTACTCCACGCATAACTATAGGCCGGCGTTCCGCCTACTACACTTATGTCGATCGTACCATCATCACTCGTGCCGTTGTCATCATTACACGTCACATCCGTGGTGATGCCTGTCGCTACTAATGGGTCTGGTTTTTTGATTGTAAATGTTTCTACCGTAACACAGCCATTTGCATCCGTTACAGTGACTGTATAATCTCCTGCTGCTAACCCACTCAAATCTTGTGTGGTAGCTCCATTACTCCACGCATAACTATAGGCCGGCGTTCCGCCTACTACACTTATGTCGATCGTACCATCATCACTCGTGCCATTATCATCATTACAGGTTACATCACTTGTCACTCCTGTCGCTACTAATGGATCTGGCTGAGTCACTGTAGCGCTGGTGGTTACCTCACATCCTTCACTGTCTGTAACAGTCACGGAATACGTTCCTGCTTTTAAACCACTTATATCTTCACTATTTGCTGTATATCCATTAGGGCCTTCCCAGCTATAGGTATATCCACCAGGATTACCGCCGGCTACAGTTAGATCTATACTACCATCATCACTATAACTACATGTCTCTGGTGTTGGTACGGCACTGGCTTCGAGCTTAGCGGGTTGTGTCACTGTTGTACTTGCCGTAGCCGAACATCCGTTAGCATCCGTGACCGTCACGATATAAGTACCAGCTGATAAGTTGAAAATATCTTCGGTGGTGGCTCCATTACTCCAGGCATAACTATATCCTGGCGTTCCGCCACTAACACTCAAATCTATACTTCCATCATCACTATAATCACATGTCTCTGGAGTAGCTAAAGCACTCGCCACTAGTTTTGGTGGCTGGGTAACTGTACCGCTCGTCGTGGCTGTAAATCCATTATTATCCGTTACAGTAACCGCATAAGTTCCTGCGGGCAAGTTATTAAGATCTTCTGTAGTCGCTCCGTTATTCCATAGGTAAGAATAGGGTTCGACTCCTCCACTAGCCGTTAAGTTCAAGCTGCCATCGTCGTTCTCTCTACATGTCTCATTTTGGATGATCAGGTCTAATTCAATCTCATAGGTCAAAAAGTCAAAGCATATTCCGGAAGGAACAACTGAATTAGCAGAAGGAAAGCTTCCCTCTCCATAAGTCGGATCTTCGATATGAATAATTCTTATTTCATCGACTCCAGCTGAAAAGAAAATATTTCCAGTTGTCAAAGGACCTACCCAATCTCCAGAAACTACCTGATCAGGTACATCTCCAGTATAATCGCTGCTTCCAACAACAGATCCATTATTAAAAAATAATACTTTCCATTGCTCATTCGGCTGGGTGATGTTTTCTCTTCCAACATATCCATCCCAGGAAACTGCTTCAGGAATAGAAATAAGCACCTGTCCTCCAAACTCAGGCGGGTAAGGTCCGGGAATCGTATATTGTGTTGGTCCATTGTCTTTCAACCTCACATCCCAAGTGACATTGTTTCCATTTACTTCAACATGGCCATCCCAGAAAAAATCACTAGCATCACAATCTGGTGGTGGAGGTGGACAAATTATATTTTCAACTTCTGCACTAGTGGTTGTGGTACAACCGTTATCATCTGTAACGGTTACGCTGTAGGTGCCGGCTATCAAACCACTGATGTCTTCTGTGGTTGCTCCGTTATTCCAATTATAGGTATATGGTGAGGTCCCACCTGATACTGATAGATCGATACTACCATCATTTCCTGTGCATGATTCCGGTGAAGATACTGCAGTAGCATCTAATTTATTTGGTTGAGTAATTATCGCATAATCAGAAGCTGTACAGCCATTATTATCAGTAACGGTTACAGTATAGGTGCCAGCGGACAACCCGCTTTGATCTTGAGTAGTAGCTCCATTGCTCCAATTATAACTGTACGGAGAGTTTCCGCCGGATACTGAAAGGTCAATACTGCCATCATTGCTATATCGGCATGTTTCATTAACCGGTGTTAGCGTCAAATTGATTTCAGGATTTATTTCAAGGGTGGCCACTCCAGTACCACAATTTAGTATAACAATAGGTTCAGCCACATTTCCTACACCATCAACAATTGAATAGATAAAAAAATCGCCATATTGATTCCCAAAGATATCAACTGAACAGGAAGTATGCAGTATTGTATTTAAACTACCATTAACTTTAATGTCTTGATTGTTCTCATCTGGTGAAGGAATACCTCCAGGAATTGTAAAGGTCAACGTGTCTTCGTGATCAACATTATTAAAAGCAGCCACAAAAATATTATTCTTATGGGTTCTCACTTCAACGTCAACATTTGATCCACCTCCCAGGTAAACCATAGTAACGGTCTTTATTTTACCGCTACAATTAAATGGCGGATATTCCATACAAGGCGGTCCATCATTACATGCTTCATAAACAAAATTTGTAGTTCCACTTTGACCTTGAGGATCGAATGTAAATGTGCCATCGTTGTTAAGGATAAGACTTCCGAAGCCTACATCTTGTTTTAAAGTATAAGAAAGTGTCATCCCTTGAGGATCAGAATCATTCAAGGAAACATCACCGTTTATATTTTCACCGAAGCATTCAAAATAATTTTCATCTTCTACAATGGGTTGAGATCCATCACAACAACCTGGTTCAAAATTTACAAATGCGGAATTTAATTCTTCACATCCATTATCATCGGTGATAGTTACTTCATATAGTCCAACTGATAATCCACTTATATCTTGCGTGGTGGCACCATTACTCCATAAATAACTGTACGGTGGAGTACCCCCACTAACTGTCAAATTAATCGACCCACCGCCTCCATTACAGCTTGCGTCGGTCGTGGAGATGCTGGAGGTAATTATTGAAGGTTGAGTTATAGTTTTAGAAGTACTAGTGGTACAACCATTATCATCTGTAACGGTTACTGAATAGGTTCCAGCACTCAAGTTATTAATATCTTGAGTAGTAGCACCATTGCTCCAACTATAAGAATAAGGAGAAGTTCCGCCGGAAACACTTAAATCAATCGAACCATCATTCGCTTCATTACAGGTTTCATTATTGCCAACTGCCGTGGCATCTAAATTATTAGGCTCTGTAACCGTAGCAGAAGCACTTTCCGAACATCCGCTATCATCCGTTACAGTAACTATATAAGTCCCTGCCGAAAGTCCACTAACATCTTGAGTAGTAGCACCATTGCTCCAGTTATAACTATATGGTGCATTTCCTCCTGAAACGGTCAAATCGATGCTTCCATCATTGCTATATTTACAAGTTTCATTCATAGGGATTAAACCCAGTGAGAGATCACATTCAGTGTACATAAAACAAATCGAAGCAGGGACTACTGAATTGGCTGAAGGCAGACTACCTTGACCATAGGTCTCGTTTTCAATATGTATAATTCTTATCTCATCCACTCCATTGGGGAAAAATATATCCCCACTAATATCTCCTTTCCATTCACCGGAAACAACTTGGTCGGGAACGTCTTGAGTATATCCACTTTCACCAACCACCGAACCATTTTTAAAGAATACAACTTTCCATTGTTCATAGTTTTGGGTAACTGTTTCACGACCTATATATCCGTCCCAAGAAATGGCTTCTGGAATAGATATGAAAACGGGTCCGTTAAAAGCGGCAGGGTATAAATTCGTTGGAATAGTATAAGAGGTTGGAGAAGAAGACTTGAGCCTAACGTCATAGGTGACATTATTTCCATTTACCTCCACATTGGCAGTCCATAAAAATTTATAGGTGCCGTCACAATCTGGAGTTGAAGGCGGACAGATATCAATGGACATGGTCAATACATTGGACTCACCATCCCAGTCAGCACATCCTTCTCTTCTTGCACATCGAATAAAGCAAGTAGTTTCATCAAGGAATGGAGGATCATAACTATCGCTGGTTGCACCAGGTATCTCAGTCCATTCATTATCATTGGTTCCATTAGGAGCGACACAGGTTGTCGTACTTTTTAACCAAATATATTCTATATTTCCGGTTCCTCCAGAAGGAGAAGTAACATTAGTCAATGGATCCGGATCAAAGGCTACTCCACAAGAAGTTTGGTCAGCTTCAATAACTCCGCCATCCGTAATATTGTCACACAGTGGAGGTGGAGGGGGTGTATTACAGCTACCAGCCCAAAATGATAAATCTCCGCAAGTTTGATTAATTGCTCCAGTCAGAGAGAACCAGCCTCTTAGTCTCAGCTGATCACAAGATCCTCCTGCTCCGTAGCCTAATTGAATTCCTTTTGAATAATCAGTAGGTCGATGCTGCATATTTACAATTTGTCCTGCGTTGCAAGAACCTATACCAAACCAATGGCTTTTGGACTCATCAATCTTATAATACCACCAAGATTCATGATAGTCACAGTCATCATCCAAATAAGTGCCTCCATTGGCAGACCATTCAGCCCATTCTTGTTTGTCGTATAAGTGCATACACACTTCCCATTGCTCACAAGAATTTGAAGTATTGGTAAAAGTAGCATAAATTCTAAGTTCACCATTTGTACACCTTTCTTCCGAAAAGCTGCTTGCTGTATAAGACGTTTGATTACTCCAATTACAATTATTGGCCACATAAAAACCACCACCACCGTATCCGCAATATTCCGTTACGTTGCAATTATCACATCCTCCGGTATTTATATCCACTGATTGGTTGTCACATCCAGAAACTGTATAACTACCTATTTCATTTCCATTAACAAAGAACTTCCAAACTTCACCATTATCTGAAGTTGTATTCCAGGATCCACCTGCCGATATTGTTGTAAAATAGGTAAGTCCTCCATCATCTTTATATACATCCATAGACCTTCCACCTATATTATTAACCGTAAGCATTGGATCACATACAGTTCCACACCACTCTATATAATCTATTTTGAAAGCACACCCTCCTTCATCCGTAATTTTTGGATAACGACAATCTTCCGGAAACTGAACACAAAGCTCCTGGTAAGATGTATTTGATATCTCATGATAGCTGAGAAAAGTGAATGATCCACTTTGATCATTAGAATACCAAATCTTTAATTTACTCTTGGATTCACCATTTGGCGCATTATTACAATGTTCTAATTTTATTCCAAAACAAACGTCGGTATTGGCAGGAATGGATTGGTCCATGTCCCATACTACACGGGTATAGGTACTCCGATTTCCTTTGTCGAATTTAGTGCCAGAACCATCCGGAGCATATAAACTATTTGATGGGTTATAAACATAACCCTGCACGTCCCAGGTGCTTTGCGCATAATTGCAGGTTATGAATTCATTAAAACTTTCTTCGGAATAATCATCTATTCCGGCTGAAGCCGATCCCGTAACTAGAAGAAAAAATAAAGTTGATAGCAACCCATTAATTAAATTCTTATATGAAGAATTTTCATGTGTAGAATAAGTGTAAGTCATCATTCCTAGGTGTTTGTTTGGATGTCTGAATTTTGGTCTAAATAAAACTACTTTAGGCCAATCTGTATACAGATTGACCTGATAAAATTTCTACCTAAATTATGGATATTTCCCCCTGTAGCGATACATTATTGCCGTAGTACCGCATAGGAGAAAATGTGCGATGTACACATCTTTCCATAAGCTTTTTTGGTGTTTGTTGATACGTAAAAAATTCCACAACTACTTTCACCACTGTTGGCGAAATTAATAACTGGAAAAACTAAAATATAAAGGCGGGACAGTTAGCTGAAATACAAAATATACTCATTCCATTGAAATTCCAAAATAAAAAACAACTTTTTAAAATTAAATCAATGAAGCAAAAAAATATTTGGACTAACCAATTAGAAATGGAAGAATGTTAAACATAGCAAAAGTAAGTTTTTATTTGAGTTTATCAAATAAATTTCCCAAAAGATTAAACAGTGATATATAACATAAAAGGAAATAGAAATTTATTCGATGAAAGCAATTCAATTTATTTATATTACCATGAAAATACTTTTTAATCATTTTACTAGCTGAAATCTAAAACTTTATTGTCCAAATTGAAAATTTTACATTTAAGCACAGAATGTTATCCAGCTGCAAAAACTGGTGGGTTAGGAGATGTGGTAGGCGCTCTACCCAAGTATCAGAATAGAGCTGGTCATAAAGCTGATGTAATCATTCCTAAATACGGCATACCTTGGATAAAAGCATCCGAGCACAAGAACATTTTTGAAGGAACGATATCCCTCGGGATGGAATCTCATTATTTTTCTATTGATCGATACCAGGGCGATTCAGAGTTTGATTTACTTTTCGCAAATATCCCAAGTCTCTTTGACCGAAATGGAATCTATGCGGATCAAAACGGATTTTTTGGAGATGAATTTAAACGATGGATAGCCTTCATTAAGTCAGTTTTGAAATGGTTGATTACTGCGGAAATCCAATATGATATATTGCATTGTCATGATCATCACACTGGATTAATTCCGTTTTTCATACGGTACTGTCCTGAATATGAAAAATTAAAACAGATACCCACCGTGTTCACTATTCATAATGGTAAATATCAAGGTATAAATAGTTGGAAAGAATTCCATTACCTCCCTTATTTCCCCGGTGAATTTGGAGGACTCATTGAGTGGAATGATCACATCAATTTAATGTCCGCAGGAATTAGAAATTGCTGGAGCCTTACCACCGTATCAAACAGTTATTTAAATGAATTAAAATATGATAGCGATGGATTGGAATGGCTGTTTATAAATGAATCCGCCAAATCAGTCGGGATCCTAAACGGGATAGATACCAAGCAATGGGATCCGACTACTGATGGCCTAATCACCAATGTTTTAAAAAAGAGTATATCCCAATTTAAAAAAAATAACAGAAATGCATTGCTGGATCAAATCCATTCCAAAAATGAAGCACCTATTGTTGCCTTTATTGGTCGACTGGTATATGAAAAAGGAATCGATTTTTTAATTGATTTATTACAAAATTATTTGACCTACTACCCAGGTTCTTTACATTTTGTAATATTGGGCACAGGTGATCAATTATTTGAATCCAGTCTATATTTTCTGCATAAACGATTTCCAGAAGATATTACCCTTATTCTGAAGTATGATGAAAGTCTAGCCCATCAAATGTATGCTGGATCGGATTTTTTAATAATGCCATCTAGAGTGGAACCCTGTGGTCTTAACCAGTTCTACGCTTTGCGATATGGCACTATTCCCATTGTTCGACGCATCGGTGGTCTTGCTGATTCTATCACGGATATCGGTGATCCGGGAGGTAATGGTATATGCTTTGATAATCTATCTATACATGACGGGATGCATGCACTTAACCGAGTCCTTCCTTTGTATCAAAACAAAAAAGAATTCAATTTACTCAGGAAAAATATAATGCTAGAAGACAATTCATGGGATGCTTCTAGCGAAAAATATGCAGCAATTTATCAATCATTAATAGCGTAGAATATGAAGATAAAAATGATATGTTTAATACTAGGTGGTGGCGCAGGAAGCCGGTTGTATCCACTTACTAAAGATCGATCCAAACCAGCAGTACCCATTGCTGGAAAATACAGGCTCATAGATATCCCAATTTCCAATTGTTTAAATAGCGGAGTCAAAAGGATGTTTGTTATCACCCAGTATAACAGCGCTAGTCTTAATAAGCATATAAAAAACACTTATCACTTTGATAATTTCACCCATGGATTTGTAGAAATTTTAGCTGCTGAACAAACACCTAGTAGTAATGAGTGGTTCCAGGGTACTGCCGATGCTGTCAAGCAATCCATGATCCATACGGTTAACCTTGATTTTGATCATATTTTGATCCTTTCCGGTGATCAATTATATCAAATGGATTTAGAGAAAATGGCCCAAGAACATGTCAACAACAATGCGGACATAACGATTGCGACTATTCCAGTGGTCGCAAAAGATGCCACTTCGTTTGGTATTATGAAAGTTGATAAGGAAAATATCATAAATTCTTTCATCGAGAAACCCCCCTTGGAAGAATTGACGAATTGGAAATCAGATGTCGATGATACTTTTAAACATCAAGGAAAGGACTATCTCGCTTCTATGGGAATTTATATCTTTAGAAAGAATATTTTAAAAAAATTATTTACAGATTACCCACAAGCTATTGATTTTGGAAAAGAGATTATCCCTTCAGCAATAAATTCTGGATACAGAGTTTGCAGTTATGCTTACAAAGGCTACTGGACGGATATTGGAAATATTAGTTCCTTTTTTGAAGCGAATATTGAGCTTACCAATGATATCCCAAAGTTCAATTTATTTGATGATTCTCGTGTTATTTATACGCATCCTCGAATGCTATCACCATCTAAAATATTTGATACAAAATTTTCTAAAGCCATGGTTGCCGAAGGATGTATCATTTTGGCAAAAGAAATTAATAAATCGGTAATTGGAATCCGTTCAAGAATTGGAAATGATACTACGATCAGTAATTCGATTATCATGGGTAATGACTTTTTTGAAACGTTAGATAAGATTATTGAAGGAGATGAAATTTCTTTGGGTATAGGAAAAAACTGTTATATCGAAAATGCGATCGTTGATAAAAATTGCCGGATTGGAAATGAAGTATCTATTCGTGGGCATGCAGATCTAGAAGATTCAGAAACCGAAGAATATGTAATAAAAGATGGTATCATTGTCTTAAAGAAAAAAGCAGTTATTGCTCATGGCACTAAAATAGGCATCTAAATCATTTGATAAGTGGAAGCGAATAAATCTCAGCCAGAGCCAACCAATTTGGTTCTCCAACATAGTTTACTAACTGAATATGATATCTACCTTTTCAAAAAAGGAAAACATTTTCAACTATTCAATTTCTTAGGTTCACGAAAAATTACCCTGGAGGGTGTCGAAGGTTATTATTTTGCAGTGTTTGCGCCAGGTGCTAATTCAGTTAAAGTTATTGGTGAATTCAATGGCTGGAACGGTCAGCAACATCGTCTTTTTGTTCGTTGGGATGCATCGGGAATATGGGAGGGTTTTATTCCTGGCATCAAAGATCAAATGATTTACAAATATGAAATACGCTCAGATCACACCGAATTGGTACTTGAAAAAAGTGATCCGTTTGCAACACACTGTGAAACCCCTCCAAAATCCGGTTCCATAACCTGGCCACTAAATTATAAATGGAAAGATAAGCGATGGCTCAATAAGCGGAAAAAAATCCAAGGATATGACCAGCCCATGAGTATTTATGAGGTGCATCTTGGATCCTGGAAACGCAAAGATGATAATAAATTTTTGACTTACCAGGAGCTAGCAGATCAATTAGTACCCTATGTAAAGGACATGGGATTTACGCATGTTGAATTCATGCCCGTTATGGAACATCCGTATGATCTTTCTTGGGGCTATCAAGTCACCGGTTTTTTTTCTCCAACTAGTCGATTTGGAACACCGCAAGATTTCAAGTTTTTAGTTGAATCTTTCCACGCCGCTGACATTGGAGTTATTTTAGATTGGGTCCCTTCACATTTTCCTTCTGACGCTCATGGATTAGCAAAATTTGATGGCTCCTATGTTTATGAAAACCCTGATCGAAGAAAAGGATATCATCCAGATTGGGATAGTATGATTTTTAATTATGAGCGACCAGAAATAAGATCATTCCTGATTAGTAATGCCGTTTTCTGGGCTAATGAATATCATATAGATGGATTCAGGGTAGATGCTGTAGCATCCATATTATATTTAGACTATAGCCGAAAGGAGGGGGAATGGGAGCCCAACGAGTTTGGTGGAAATCACAATTTAGCAGCTATCCAGTTTCTCAAAGATTTAAATGAATATTTGTACAGTGAATTTCCGGATATTCATCTCATCGCAGAAGAATCTACTTCTTTTGATGGAGTTACCCGGGCTGTAGATAAAGGGGGCCTTGGGTTTGGATTTAAATGGATGATGGGATGGATGAATGATACACTTGACTATTTTTCAAAAGATCCTATTTATCGAAAACATCATCAAGGACAAATCACTTTTAGCATGATTTATGCTTTTAGTGAAAATTATGTGTTGCCACTTTCCCATGATGAAGTCGTTCACGGCAAACAATCACTTGTCTATAAAATGCCCGGTGATGAATGGCAAAAATTTGCAAACTTACGATTACTACTTGCCTATATGTTTACGCACCCCGGCGCTAAGTTGTTATTTATGGGTTCGGAGTTTGGTCAAACGAATGAGTGGAATTGCACAACTGGGCTGGATTGGCAACTGCTCAAATTTGATCCTCACCAGGGTATCCAACATTTAGTTAAAGCCTTAAACCAAATCTATTTAACTGAAAAGGCTCTATACCAACTTAACTATGATCCGGATGGTTTCGAATGGGTAAATATGGCAGATCACGAAAATTCAGTAATAGTCTATCTGCGGAAAGGTAAAAATTCTAAAGATCAATTATTGGTTGTATGTAATTTTACGCCAAAACCCCATAATGAATACAAAATCGGAATCGAAACTTCTGGCAATTGGGAAATATTACTTAACACTGATGAAAAAAAATATGGAGGTAGTGCTTTTAAAGTAAAGAAGAAATTCAAAACTAAATCCCTTCCTTTCCATGGTAAAGCCATGAGTTTAATAGCTACACTACCTCCATTGGCAATGATTATTCTTAAGCATAAAGGATCTTAGATCCATTTATGCACCCGGGGTTGCCCTAAACGATGACTACGCAATTCTCTTGTGCATCAATTCCATTAGATACATAATCATCTGCTTCCGGATCATTTCTCCATTCCTTATCATCGACTAAATATCTGAATTGGAATGCGTTACCTACTGGTAGGTCTACTACTCTTGAGAAAGAACCATCCTTCTTTTTAGACAATTTAATTTTTTCAATGTTCCAATCATTGAATTCTCCGGCAAGGGAAACTTTTTTAGCTCCATTGACTATGTCTTTAGGCAGTTTAAAGGTTACTTTACAAACTGGTTTGGATTTTAAATACTTTTTAATTAATGACATGATTTAAGAAATTTTAAATATTAATGAACTGTTTTTATTTATTAAGAAAAATTCTAATTTATTGACAATTACTCAACTCAGTATTCCTATTTGGCTTAAGATTTAATTATATTCGCGCCTTCAAATTTTTATCCTATCCGAACAAAATATGCATGATTCTTTTAGCATCGGTCCCGACTTATATCCTGGTACATTGGTCAAGTACATCAAAGAAAAAGATCATGTAGATTTATATACCTCTCACAACGTTGTTTTACGTATTTCTATTATCACTGACAACATATTAAGATTCAGATATTCCACAGAAAGTTTTTTTCAACCAGATTTCTCCTACGCTATAAATCCGGAATTCGTAGGTGGATTTTCTGAATTTCGGTGCGAAGATAAATCGGATGTTATTATTGTCAAAACAAAAACCATTATTTGTAAGATTAATAAGCAAACATTTAATAAGACAATTTGTGATATCCAAGGCACTGTTTTAAATGAAGACGAAAAAGGATTTCATTGGGAGCCTCACCCTTCTTATGGAGGAGAAATTGTCAAGATGTGCAAAATAGTCCAAGAAAAAGAACATTTTTTTGGATTGGGCGATAAGCCATCTTCAATGAATATGAAAGGAAAGCGATTCAAGCTTTGGGGTTCTGATGTCTATGGTTTTAAACGGGAACAAGATCCTTTATATAAAAACATTCCTTTTTACATAGGACTACACCACGATACTGCCTACGGCATTTTTTTTGACAACACATTCAGTACTCATTTTGATTTTGGTAGCGAACGAAGGTCAGCTTCAAGTTTTTGGGCTGATGGCGGTGAAATGAATTATTATTTTATCCACGGCCCAGAAATGCTACATGTGGTTAGTAGATATTCTCATTTGACCGGTGTTCCAGAATTACCTCCATTATGGGTTCTTGGTTATCACCAATGCAAATGGAGCTATTTCCCCGAATCTAAAGTTGTAGAAGTAGCAGAAAACTTCAGGAAATTAAAAATTCCCTGTGATGCGCTTTATCTTGACATAGATTATATGGATGGATTCCGATGCTTTACCTGGGATTTAGACAAATTTCCAAAACCAAAAAAAATGGTATCCAATTTAAAGGATCAAGGATTTAAAACAGTAGTCATCATTGATCCCGGAATAAAAGTAGATGATCAATACGATATTTTTAACCAAGCTTTTGAGCGCGGTTATTTTTGTAAGCGTGCTGACGGTCCATATATGAAAGGCAAAGTCTGGCCTGGAGATTGCTATTTTCCTGATTTTACTAACCCGGAGGTACGAACATGGTGGGCTGGTTTATTTAAGGAGTTGATCGAAGATATTGGCGTACATGGTGTTTGGAACGATATGAACGAACCTGCTGTCTTCGAAACTGAGAATAAAACATTTCCAGATGATGTCAGACATAACTATGATGGAAATTTTTGTAGTCATCGCAAAGCCCATAATATATATGGAATGCAGATGGCCAGAGCATCCTACGAAGGAGTCAAAAAATTTGCCTATCCCAATAGACCATTCTTAATTACGCGGTCTCTTTTTGCCGGTACTCAGCGATTTTCTTCTGCCTGGACTGGTGACAACTTAGCTACCTGGGAACATTTATGGTTGGCCAATGTCCAGTGTCAGAGAATGTGTATTTCTGGCTATTCTTTTATTGGTAGCGATGTGGGGGGATTCATAGAACAACCTACTCCAGAATTATATGTGAGATGGATCCAGCTTGCTACTTTCCATCCTTTTTTCCGAACGCATTCTTCCGGTGATCATGGAGATCAAGAACCTTGGTCCTTTGGAAAAGCCAGTTTAGACATTGTGCGTAAATATATCGAGTTGAGGTATCAACTATTGCCTTATTTATATAGTACGTTTTATCAATACATCCATAAGCGCATTCCATTTTTACGCCCACTTTATTTATACGACCAACAAGACCCTGATACCCATTTCCGGGATGACGAATTTTTATGCGGCGACCATATTCTGGTTGCTCCGGTTTTGGAACCAAACTCAAGAGGAAGATATCTATACCTGCCGAAGGGAACCTGGTTCAATTACTGGAGCGGTGTATCCCTTGACGGAGGAGAAGAAATATGGGAAGACCTAGATCTAAATAAGATTCCTCTCTACATCAGAGCTGGTGCAGTAATTCCGATGTACCCAATACAACAGTATGTTGGAGAAAAAGAAATAGAGCTATTAACACTCCATGTATATTATAGCCAGGAAAAAGTAACCAGCTATTTGTATGAAGATAGTGGAGACGGATATGACTATAAAAGAGATCAATTTAATACTATCCAATTTACAGTACGAAGTAATCATACGTTTATAACACTTACCCAATCCATCAATGGAAATTATAAGCCTTCTTATGATGTCTATGAAATAATAATTCATGGATTACCATTTACACCCACCTTGACACATCTTGATAATAATCCTGAAAATATTGTAATTCAAAAAGACGGAACCAAATTGATCTTAAAGACGAATAGGGAGTTTGGGGAAATTCGATTGTCGGTCGACAGTTGATTTATTAACAAATAAGTTTTGTTAATTTTGAAAACCTGAAATTCATTGAATTTAAATTAATTTGGGAGTTAATCTCCTTTGATCGATTACCATTTAAACCATCCTAATTGATAAAAATTTCGATAAAAACTCAAAATAGAGTATTAATAAGTCGCTTAATTTGGAGTACTGTCATTTCTTCTTTAATACTTGGCTGCTCAAATCATGAAGATCTAAAAGTCCAAAATTCCTTCCAGCGTTATCTTGATACCTCTACAGTTGACACCTTTGATTTATTAATAGCACAAACTACAATATTTGATGGCTCAGAAACCCTTAAACCTAAGCGCGATGTACTCATTCATGATGGGACTATTGAGTTTATAGGTAGTGTTGATTCGTTAATCATTTCCATAAAAAAAACAATCGTTGCTGATTCCCTGGATATTTTAACTCCCGGATTCATTGATCTACACGCTCATGGTAACCCGCTTAAAAACCCGGAATTTGTTAATTTTTTATACATGGGGGTTACTACTATATGCTTGGGACAAGATGGAACAAGTCCAAATTATGATGACCTCACTGAATGGATAACCCGCGTTGAAGAAAAACAGCTAGGACCCAATATTGCATTATTTGTTGGTCACGGAACCCTCCGATTACTTTCGAACATTTTGTACAAAAAAAATCCTGATCAAGCAGACTTTGATCAGATGGATTCCTTGCTGGTTCATGCCATGGATGTAGGTTGTTTTGGTATGAGCACAGGACTTGAGTATTCTCCTGGTAAGTTTGCTGACTCAACCGAATTGGATAGGCTTGCTAACATCATCAACCTAAAGAAGGGTATTATTATGAGTCATATCCGCAATGAAGATGATCTCGAGCTAGAAAATTCATTAAAAGAGCTCATTCGATTAGGTAGCAAGTGTCCGGTTCATGTATCTCATCTCAAATCAGTTTACGGGAAAGGAAACAAAAGAGGTGCTGAGATTTTAGATATTTTGGAAGAAGCCAATCAAAAAGGATTTGAAGTCACCGCCGATCTATATCCTTATCTGGCAAGTTATACTGGTATCGGTATCCTATTTCCTGATTGGGCTAAACCACCCAACATTTATGCTGATGTGGTTCGCATCAATAGGACAAAACTGAAAAATTATCTCACCACTAAAGTCGAAAGTAGGAATGGTCCGGAGGCTACTTTGTTTGGTTCTGGTAAATATAAAGGAAAGACCTTAGCTGAAGTTGCCACTGAAGAAAACATAGATTTCGCTGACATCTTAATAAACTTAGGACCATCAGGTGCCTCAGCCGCCTATTTCATCATGGACGATTCACTGCAGAGTACGTTGATTAAGAACCCATTAGTCGCAATTGGTTCCGATGGAAGCCCTACCATGTACCACCCCAGAGGCTATGGTACACACGCTAAGGTTATTGAAGAATATGTTGTTAAACGTAAAACATTGGCCCTGGAAGCAGCCTTGACCAAAATGACTTCTTTGCCCGCAAGAATTTTGGGTATAAAAGATCGTGGACAAATCATTCAAGGAGCAAAGGCAGACCTAATATTGTTCAATCCGCTGAAAGTCAAAGCGAATGCTACTTTTGAAGATCCATATCAATTGGCAGATGGATTTAATTTGGTTATAGTGAATGGTCAAATCACTTTAATGGATGGAAATATGGAAGAACTTAATGGCAAAATTATACGTAGAACGAGTCAATAAATCAAGCTGCTTGCAGAAAAAGGTCCTTTAGTCTAGCTAGAATAGCGGATATAAAACCTCCTTCGATGGCATCTTTTAACTGTCCACCAATGAATCTGTCAGATCGCAAGATCACAATCAGCGTTTTAACCAGGTCCTCAAGTGAAGCTTCGCGAATATGGTTTGGGTTTTGCAATAAATATTGAGCGTTTGAAGTATCTTTCCAGGCTGCCCAATTAAAAGGTTGAATCAAATTTGCCTCATAAAGACTTTTAATGAATTGTTTTATTTCATCACCATATTCATAAACTACATCTTTATCTTTAGTGACTCGGTAAAACTTATTCTTTTGGTTTTTAAAGTAATCCGTAAAAAATATGACCTCGGCTAATTTTTCACTATTAATAATACTTAAATCGATATAATCGTTATTTCTCATCTATGCGGCCTGTTCTGCCTGAATATTGGTTTTCAAAATCCTTAAATATCTATAACGAATATATGATACTATTTCTGATGTAAGGTTTAACTTAGAAGAAATAACAATTGATTAACAAGCTTTTCTTTTTTGTTAAATAAAATCAAAATATCACTTCATAAACAACATTTTCTTGTTCACAATTTTTTGCTGTGTTATTACTCGAATATATTTAATTCCAGGTTCTTTAAATAAAGCTCCTTTTACTTCATAATAATTTACTCCATTGAATAATTTATTTTGCTCCTTATGGATTATTCTGCCCTCAACATTTAATATTTGTACTTCTACCCATTGATTCCTACCGGACACGATGCTTACAAATGAATTATTAGAAAATGGATTTGGAGAATTTTGTGAGACAATCAATTCATCGCCACCTATTTGATTAAGTGCTGACGCTCCTCCCGACACAAAATGACTATTATTCATCTTGTTTTTTTGATTCATCATCGCATTATTCCTTGATTCCATTGATCCATTATTTACAAGGCTATTGCTAGAATCACCCTGACAATTACCATCTCCTTCTTGTATTTCAATGTAGGTAGTACAATAATTGAAATTACCACTTTGATCCCGAACCCAAACGCGTACTTCGTTCATCCCAATATCAGCACAGGTGAATACTCTTGAGGGTGAGTTAAACGTCGAATCGAAAGCAAAATCCAATTTTTCACCTAACGGGTCACAGTTATCAAAACTACCCGCATCCAGGTCGCTAGCCCAAATAGTCAATTGTTGATTGGGATTTTGCATAATCACTGTGGCGATACCGACATGACAATAT
The DNA here is from genome assembly GCA_024639065.1 of Lewinellaceae bacterium. GTDB lineage: Bacteria > Bacteroidota > Bacteroidia > Chitinophagales > Saprospiraceae > JAHEJC01. Next base: position 16,546 of record JAHEJC010000118.1, read on the forward strand.
GGAGT
>JAHEJC010000497.1 GCA_024639065.1 Lewinellaceae bacterium
TTCTTGTGAAAACAATTTAAGTTCCTCAATAGCTTTTGTTTCATCTCCCTTCCAAATTTGAAACATGGCTAAACTTAGGTGACGGTAAATAGATTCATCATTTTTAGCATATTCACCATAATCATTAAAGTAAGTTTCCGCTTCTTCCTGTTGACCAACCTTGGACAGAACAAAACCAATTTTACTATTTTCTGCCTGGTAAATATTTAGTTTGAGTGCTGTTCTAATCTGGTTAAATTTATGGTAATATTCATAGGCCTTTTCGTAGTCTCTTTGATAATAATATATCTTTCCAATTTCTTGCATTATATCTAAGCGACTGGAATCTTTTTGAAATGCTTTAATTAATAAGTTTTGGGTTTGATTTAGATCTCGATTTTTTGCAAATAAGACAAAGGCTTTCACATATTCGGAGTACAAATTTTTCGAATCATAATCTAAGGATTTGTTTATGTACTTTTCTGCCTGGTCCACAAAACCTGATTGCACAAAAGCATTACTCAAGTGTAGATAAATAAAACTTGCCGATGTAGAATCATTAGCTCCGATATCCAATTCAATTCCTTTAAGTGCATATTCAAGGTATTTTATAGTGTTAGGATTAACCCTAGCATAATAATCAGCCAGAACGTTGATAACCAACGCTGAATTTGGATTGTATTCTAGCGCTTTTTCTAAATACGGAATAGCTAGTTCGTCTGTTCCCTGGTTAATATGGAACAATGACTTGGCAATTAAAGCCTGTGCCAATTTTGGATCAATTAATAATGCTTTATCTGCATAATCGTTAATTTCTTCGGCGTACTTTTTATTATCATGCAGAGCATCCAATAAGTAATAGGAGATGGCAATACCTGCATAAGCGCGAGCAAATTCGTTATCCTCTTCAATCGCTTTTCTGAAATATTGAATCGACTGTTCTACACTTTCCCGATTATTCTTGTGCATCAAATCAAGTCCCTGAAGAAAATAGTCATAAGCCACCAAGTTGTCTGTTGGAACTTGTTCAATCCTTTCGGCTTCTTCAGGAGTAATTCTAACTTGAATTTCTTTAGCGATATTCTTGGCTATTTCCTTTTGCAGATCAAAAATATCGACTACTTCACGGGAATATTGTTCAGCCCATAAATGGTTGTCGGATGCCGCCTCAATCAACTGAATGTTTAATAAAACCTGATCTCCTATTTTCTGACCACTACCTTCCACCAAATATTTCACATTTAATTCTTTAGCGATTTCAGCAATTAATTTTGGTTTATTCCTATACTTTTCGACTGAAGTTCTACTGATGACCCTTAGGTCTTCAATTTTCTGGAGATTATTGAGTACCGATTCCATTAATCCATTTATAAAATAGACATTCGTTGAATCATTACTATCATTTATAAAAGGTAAAACAGCAATAGACTTTTTCGAGCTTATTTGATTTGATGTTGAAATAGTTGGACTTGGTTTTTCAAAAAGATTTGAGGTAAAAATTAAATAACCAACCAAAATTGTCATTAGAGTTAATAAAATCCATTTAGCCTTACTTTTATTAAATCTAAAATTCAATGCCGTCGCTTCCGGTTTGATTATGTTAAACCCATCCGTAGTTTCAGCAATAGTGGGTACTACCAAACTTGGATTACTTACAGCAAATATTTCTAAAGGTTTTTCTACGTTCTTCAACTGGTACTCTCCCATTGAAGCGGTCTCAATACCGGATTGATTTTTGACCTCGTCATAAACTTTTTCAGAAATAAAAACACTTCCTGCAGCCGCCAGAGATTCGATTCTGGATGCTATATTTACTCCGTCCCCAACAATCCCATCGTTATTAAAGATAATATCTCCACTATGAATCCCGATTCTAACCGGAATTTGGGGTGGTGCCTGGAAGGCTAATTGAAGTTCTATCCCACACTTCACGGCATCGATAGCACTATTAAATGTACTCAAGGTCCCATCTCCGAAGTATTGCAAAATATTTCCACCAAACTTTTCGGTAATTGAATTGATAACATCGCGATGACGATTTCTCAGCTCCAGCGCTTTTACCTCATTTTGTTGCATAATTGCCGTGTAACCTTGAATATCGGTAAACATGATGGCGACCAATTGATGTCCTTGAGCTGGTTTTTGGTGAGCAAACGTATGATCTTCCGTATTCATCCGTTTCCCAACCTCACCAGGTGGGTATCCATAAAATTCTCTAAAACACTTGATAAAATAGGAAGTACTACCAAAACCAACCGCAAATGCAACTTCAGAAACCGTATTTGAAGTTTCCTTTAACACCTTCATAGCTCGCTTAAGCCGCACCTGTCTTATGAATTGACTAGCAGACAATTTTGAAGCGTGTTTAATTTTCCTGAGCAAGTTGGACCGACTCATACCAATTTCTCGCGCCAATTCGGAAACTCCAAACCGCTCATCCGATAGGTTCTCTTCTATTACGTGGGTGATTCTATTTAAAAAATCATGGTTAGAAGAGCTAAGATCTGACATGTACTGAATCGTTTACTTTCGCTGAGTATTACTTACAAAAGCTAATATTTAACCTAAAGATACGACCGATGCGTCATAATTTATACCGGTGCGTCATAATTGCTATCACTTCCCCAAAGTTGATATTATTAGCTCTTTTTTTAATTAGTCTCAACACCCGGTTTGCCAGACCTTTACACCATCAAAAAAATGTTAACCTAAAGCATACTGATCATGAAAACACGCATTTATTTCTTAGACCATTTAAGAACATTTTTAATATTCTTAGTTGTTTTATTACATGCAGGCCTCGTTTATGAGTCTGCTTTAGAAAATAACTGGCTTGTTGTTGATCCGGCAAAAAATAATGCATTGGGTCTGGTTAGGATGTATTTGGATCTCTTTGTCATGTTTACTCTATTCTTCATCTCCGGGTATTTTATTCCGAATTCCATTAAGAATAAAAATGCTTGGGATTTTCTGAAATCCAAATTTAACCGAATCTATCTCCCCTGGATTATTGCTGTTTTTACATTGATCCCTGTCTATAAAGTAATATTTCTTTATTCCAGAGGCTTACCTCAGGAAGCATGGCATACCTATTTTCATTTATATGAAAGGACCGGAAGTGATTTAAGCTTTTTCGCCAATGATCCCAGCCAAAGTTGGTTGTGGTTTCTTCCAATTTTATTTCTCTTTCAGGTTGTGTATTTAATCCTATGGAAAACCAAATTATTATCTGTAAAGGTTTCGTTGAAAATGGGAGTTGTAATTGTTTTTATCCTTGGTATAATCTTTAGTATGATTGTATCAAGTCTTGGCTTAACTGGATGGACCTTGTCATCTCTTTTTGATTTTCAAAGAGAGCGATTTTTAGTCTACTTTATGTTCTTTTTATTAGGGTCATTATGCTACAAGCATCAGCTATTTGAAACAAAAAAGAAAAATAAGAAATTATACATTTTTGCCAATGTAGTATTGACTTTAGCTTTGACCATTTTTACATTGGTTGCCTTAAACCTATTCTACAATATCATAGATGTAAATCGCAATTATTATTTCATTTCCGAGTCGGTTGACAAATTAGGATATTATGTTTTCGGGCTACTTTCCACATTAAGTTTTCTATACATTATGATACATATATTCCGATTTAACTTCAATAAAAACTATACTATAATGGAACACTTAAATAAAAACTCCTATCAGGTCTACATAATTCATATGATCGTTTTAGGCCTCATTGCACTTCCATTGGTCAACGTACCTATCCCTGTTTTTATTAAATATCTAGTACTTACCGTATTGACTTTTGGAGTCAGTAACTTAATTGTTTATGCATACAGGAGCATATTCCGAAAACCGTTTGCTATTAACCTGAGACCTGCAATAATCTTGCTTGCCGGATTGCTTACGATTTCAGTTTATACTAAACAAGCTGGATCAACAATCCCGAATGAAGCAAATAAGGTGATGCAAACCACTCCATCCGGAACCATTATTGGTCTGCATGAAGCGGTAATTCTAGGTGACCTGGAAGCGGTAATACAACATATCGAGAATGGATCCGATTTAAATGTAAGGGATCCGTTGGGTGGTTCCAGTCCATTGATCACTGCTGCCGTTTTCGATAAAGCGGAAATAGCCATCGTCTTAATTGAAGCAGGAGCAGACATTAATTTTACAAACAACGATGGAGCTACACCACTTCATTCAGCTGCCTTTTTCTGCAATACTAAAATCGTGCGAATCCTGCTAGACTATGGAGCAGATGTGACCATAAAGAATAATGGTGGATCAACTGCTTTAGAAACCATTATGGTTCCATTTGACACAGTCAAAGGAATTTATGATTACTTCAGCAAAGCTTTAAGCCCATTGGGTTTGAAATTAGATTATAAGTTAATTCAAGAAACACGTCCCCAAATCGCAACGCTGTTGAGTCAGATATAATTTAATAAT
>JAHEJC010000119.1 GCA_024639065.1 Lewinellaceae bacterium
ACAATCAGGAAAGGATGATTAAAAATAGACCACCTATCCGAATAGGGCTTGGATTACATACCGGCTCTCTAATCATGGGCATTATTGGCGATCAAGATAGAACAGATGCGGCTACTCTATCCGATTCGGTAAATACCGCATCACGGATGGAAGGATTAACCAAATTTTACGGAGTAAATTTATTAATCAGTGAGTCTAGTTTGGAAAGATTGACTAATCCAGATAAATTCCATTTACGTTTTCTTGGAGAAGTAAAGGTCAAAGGAAAAAATGATGCGGTTAGGATTTATGAATGTATTGATGGAGATCTACCAGGCACCTATCGCAAAAAATTAGAAACACTTGAAGATTTCAATCATGCCATAATGTATTTTAATACACAGCAATTTGAGAAAGCAGAACATCTTTTCCTTCAAATATTACAAATACATCCGGGAGATAATGCCTGTCGGAACTTACTTAAAAAAACCCAGAAAAACCTTGGTAAAAGTTATCATAAAGATTTGAAGAGTATAGACCAAATGAGCACGAAATAGGTTGAACCGTTGGCCAAGTTTATAGTGTCATAAGGGATTTTTGAGTAAAATCTGAAAGCACCAAGGCACCACTTATAGCAGCCCTTTTATCTAGCAAATCGTCCCAATCATCACAATCATCCCAAAACACCCTTTTAAGGTTGGTTTGGGCTTCCAGGCTTTTAGATAAGAGATAATCAGTTATTCTATCCAATCCAGCACCCAACTGACCCATATCATCAAATACCTCAGCATATAATCCATTATCCCTTGCCCATTCCGCGGACTTAAAGGTATCAGCATTGATACTCAATTGGCTAAATGCGGCTAAGCCCATTCTTCGCTCCACAGCTGGCCCTATTACAAAAGGTCCAATGCCAATATTTAATTCACTTAGTTTAATGGCCGCATACTTTGAAGCTAAACAATAATCCATTGCCGCTGCCAACCCAACACCGCCGCCTACAGCTTTGCCTTGTACCCGACCTACTATCAGCTTGGAACATTTACGACAAGCATTGATCACATTGGCAAAACCCTTAAAGAACCCTTTACCTTGCTCAAGAGTTTCAATTGATTTCAATTCATCAAAACTGGCTCCTGCACAAAAAGTCCGCTCTCCACCACTTTGCAAAAGTATCAACCGTACCTCTGGGTTAGTTCCTGCTCGTAGAATTGCTTTTTCTAATTGAGTTAATAATTGGCTTGGAAGTGCATTGTGTTTAGGATGAAAGAAAGTAATTTTTAATAACCCTTCTTTGGTCTGCTCTGATTTCACATACCCTGTTTCCATGGATAACTTTTAGCTTATAACAATATCTTTATTCAAATGCCCAACATTAAATTAATCCAAACTGCTTAAAATGATGATTCAAGTGTTTTCGGTTCAATAAATAATACATTTCCTCATCCAAATATCCGAATACTGGATTAAATATTTTAACGTTGGGTTCCGACTTGAATAATTCTTCTACTTTGTCAAATGCATCTAAAAATGCGGTCTTTGCCGTATCGAGGTCCTTAAACCGAAGATCTTCTGGGCGGTCATTTTTGTAAAACGGTTGTGTAAAATCTTTGGGCATCGGTAGATAGTTCCACAAGGATTCCTGGTACTTTTCAAGGTACTTTTCAGGAGTCACCATTTCTAATTGTATTTGGCCTAATGACAATTGACAAAAATGTTCAAGGTGCTCTACCATGTGTTGAGCCGTCATAATACCCCAAGCTGGTTTCACATCTGCATGTAAACGATTAAGATTTTCGACTATAAACGATCTGCTCACCTCTTTAAATGGACACTTCTTTTGTACTAAAGTAAGAATGGTTGCCATAGCAACCAGTTCTCCATTCTGGTCAAATAATTCTTCATACCATTTTACAACCCCGGATGGAAATTCTCTACCTTTACTATCTCGATCAATTTTTTCTTTACAGGTTAGGACTACTTGAATCGTATCATCGTGATATACTGGTCTTAAAAATCTGCAATTTTCCAGTCCATAGTTGGCTCCAACAGGACCTTTGTTGGGATAGACAAACAGTCCTGCTCCAGCAGACAATAAAAAGTAACCATGTGCTGCACGTTTTTCAAAAATGGTGCCTTTTAAAGAGGTAATATCGGTATGGGCATAAAAATGATCCCAAGTAAGGTTGGCAAAATTTTGAATATCACTATCGGTTATGGTTCTTTTGTGGGTTCGAATGGACATTCCTGGTTTAATATCTTCAAAATGGTATTTAAAAGGATGCTGAGGGGCTTCCACTACTTTTGCGTTAGGCTGGTAGATTCCGGTAATAGCAGAAATAGTTGTTGGTGAACCTTGAATAGCGCATCGTTGTAAATAGTGTTTCACACCACGCATACCACCCATTTCTTCACCTCCACCAGCTCTTCCAGGTCCTCCATGAATCAGGTTGGGAAGCGGTGACCCATGTCCTGTCTGATGTTTGGCATTTTCTCTATTTAGTACCAAAATCCGGCCATGATGACTTGCTGCTTCCAGCACAAACTCTCGAGCAATCTGATCATCAAATGTTGCAATTGAACTACAAAGAGATCCTTTTCCCATATGCGCTAAAGAGATTGCTTCTTCCAAATCTGAATAAGGCATGAGTGTTGCTACTGGTCCAAATGCTTCGATATTATGCACGTTGGTATTTAAAGTGGGATTTTTCTCGAGCAACACAATTGGACTCAAGAAGGCCCCCCGATCAAAGTCAGCATCGACCAGATCAATTTCATCGAGTGATCCATAAACGATTTCTGCAGTCTCGGCTAATTCCTTAACCCGGTCCCTCACTTCGATAACTTGTTCTTTACTGGCCAATGCACCCATAAGAACACCTTGATGACGAGGATTCCCAATTGTAGTGTTTGCCAATCGTTTACCTAAAGCGATCTGTACATCCTCTAAATAATTCTCTGGTATGATTACTCGTCGGATGGCTGTACATTTTTGACCGCATTTCACAGTCATCTCTCTACACACTTCTTTAATAAAAAGATCAAACTCAGGGCTACCCGGTTTAGCATCTGTACCCAATACGGAGCAGTTCAAACTATCAGCTTCCAAATTAAAAGGAACAGATTCAGCAATTATCCGGGGATGGGCTTTCAGCTTTTGCCCCGTAGAAGCTGAACCAGTAAACGTTACAATATCTTGAGCACCTACTCCATCTAAGATAGAACGAGCACTTCCACAAACTAATTGGAGGGCACCTTCCGGTAGTATGCCAGATTGAATAATCTCCCGTGCAACAGCTTCCGTCAGATAAGAAGTGGCCGTAGCTGGTTTAACAACTGCAGGGACTCCGGCCATCCAGTTGACTGCACATTTTTCCAACATACCCCATACCGGAAAATTAAATGCATTGATATGAATGGCAACCCCCCGTTTGGGTACCATGATGTGATGACCCATGAATGGTCCACCTCGGCTTAGATCGACTCCTTCCCCATCCACATGAAAAGGTTGGCCAGTAAAATTTCGACGTAACGAAGCATTCGAAAATAAGTTTCCAAACCCTCCTTCTATATCAATCCAACTATCTTTTCTGGTTGCACCGGTTTGATAACTGATTTCATAAAATTTTTCTTTGCGTTTGGTTAAAAATAAAGCCAACTTTTTAAGCATTTGACCTCTCTCCTGAAAGGTCATTTTACGCAAAACAGGACCACCTGTCTTTCTACCATATTGCAAAACTTCACGGAGGTCTAGTCCTTCTGCACTAGCTTGGGCAATAGGAATACCCGAGACTGCATCAAATAATTTTTGGCCATCTCCAGTCCCTTCAATCCATCTACCCGTTATGTAATTTCCTAACTTCTGCATGATTCAATTGATTTTTGAATTGAGACATTCTTAGTTAATTCCTTCAAGCACAACCGCATAACCCTGCCCGACTCCCACACACATGGCAACTAATGCATATTTTTTCCTGGTCAAACTTAATTGGAGCGCTGCACTGTAACAAATTCGGGTTCCGGTCATACCCAAAGGATGTCCTAGAGCAATTGCACCTCCATTTGGATTAATGCGAGGGTCATCATCTTCCAATCCCCATGCTCTTATGCAGGCAAGCGCTTGACTTGCAAAGGCCTCGTTTAATTCTATAATGTCCATTTGATCCAATCGCAATCCAGCTTTTTTCAATGCTTTCTTTGACGCTTCTACCGGACCAATCCCCATAATTCTAGGCTCAACGCCAACAACAGCGGAACTAAGAATCTTGGCCTTCGGATTCAATCCAAATTTATTCACTGCTTTTTCAGAACAAATAATCGTTGCCGCAGCTCCATCATTAAGCCCCGAGGAACTTCCTGCTGTAACCGTACCACCTTCTTCAATTTTTTTAAAGGCTGGCCTTAATCTTGATAAAACTTCAATGGTCGTGTTGGGCTTAATAAATTCATCTTGTTCAAAGCTGACCGGATCTCCTTTTCTTTGAGGTATGGGCACCGGCATTATTTCCATAGCCAATCGTCCATTTTCCCTGGCGCTGGTTGCCTTTTGTTGTGACCAGAAAGCAAATCGATCTTGATCTTCTCTGGTGATTTTATAAATTTCGACTAAATTTTCAGCTGTAGTTCCCATACTATCGATTCCATAAAGTGCAATCATTCGTTTATTGACAAAACGCCATCCAAAACTGCTATCGTGCATTTCGGCATCCCGCCCAAACGGCTTGCTCACTTTGGAGATGACCCATGGGCCCCTGGTCATATGTTCTACCCCTCCAGCAATAAAAACATCTCCATCCTCACATCGGATAGCTCTGTTGGCATGAATAATGGCCGACATACCCGAAGCACACAACCGATTGATTGTTTCACCAGGAATTGACCAGGGCAATCCAGCTAACAATAAACACATCCGGGCAATATTACGATTGTCCTCTCCAGCTTGATTGGCACATCCTATAATTACATCATCGTAAGCTTCAGCAGGAATAGTTGGATTTTGCTCTACGATTTTATCAATCACAAATGCACCCAGATCATCGGTTCTTATTGTAGAAAGGCTTCCTCTAAATTTACCAATCGGAGTTCTAATACCATCAATAATAAACATGGTTCGCTAGATTTATCGGTATACGGGAGACGATACGCTCATTATTCATTGTTAAGAAGGGTCTTATGCTCGTAATTATATATGCAAAATACCAAATCGTTTTAATTCAATCGATTAATTATTTGCCAAACTTAGATTTATTCGGATTAGACCATTCTTAGTCTACATCATCGACTTACTCACCAAACTTAAGCAAAGAATCAATAGAAATCGGATTATATAGCATAACGCACAAGTAAAGTATTTTACTTTTAAAATTAGAAAAGAAAAGTCACCGCGAGCGGTGATCTAGGTCATTGGGCAAGCTTGATAAAAGTTATTCTTTAGACTCTGGAAAGTATTAAATATTAGCATATAAATTTTCAACATATTATTTTAAAAGAAAAGTCATGAAACGCTATTACACAATTATCAGGATCATTTTCATAAGCCTTTTAATCTTTAACAACCTAATCAGTCAGACCGACACGTGGCCTGTCAAAGTAATTGATGGAGGAAAATTTTTAGATGTGAAAGCGATAACCCAAGCTGGAGATATGCTGGATGTGGTGGCAATTGATTTTGAAGATGGCAATCATTTTATGGATGTAAAAGTGATCATGGGTGATCAGATACTGCCAGTAAAACTGTTAATTAGCAATGAATTTTATGTTCCGGTGAAGTCAATTGGACCCTCCGGAGAAATCTTTGACATCAAAGCGATTACAGAAGAAGGCACCAAATTAGATATAAAAGGTGTAGGGAGATCGGGAAATGCTATAATAATAGCCGCTATTACTGAAAATGAAAAATTCCTCAATATCCAGGCGATTTCACCAGAAGGTAATATGCGTGAAGTTTTTGGTGTAAAGTTTGGCGAGGAAAATCTTGAACAAGAAATTAATTCAGTCAAAATTTTAGCCCACGTAAAAGCCATTCCAAGTCCAAAAATAAACACGAGTCAGCTCGTATGGAATGTCAGAGCCATTGATACCGATGGGAATAGCTTGCAGGTCTTTGCGTTAGACAAAAATGATGAGGAGTATGATGTAAGAGCAGTAGTCAAAGGAGGAAGCTATCATATGATTGATGTCAAAGCCCTGGTTAATAGAAATGAGCAACCGATTAAATTGTTTAACCAAGATGGCCGTATCTTTCTAGCAGCAGTATCAGAACGTGGCGAATTATTACAGGTAAAAGCAAAAACAGCTTCAGGAGAATACTTAGATATTCTAGGAATAAGAGGAGCTGGAAAAATATTCGACATTAAAGCCGCAGGCCCTTCTGGTGCCAGATTTGCGGTTAAAGCTATTTCTGATGATGGCGATGTGTATGATATAAAAGGTATCAAGGTCAAAGAAGCGGATGATGAAGGCGAGATAGTCGGTTTTGTAAAGACTAATTTGTTTCATGCACATGTGAAAGCATTACCTACTTTCCAATAGGAAGTTGGTCAAAAAAAGACTTGGACTAAACATGGGCAATATCTAAAAGGTGCTTTCAGGTTGTTTGAGGATTATTTTATTGTACAACTTAAATGGATTGACATTTAGATGACCTGATCCGTCTTGCGATAAACGGTTCCCCTAAAATTGTAAAAGTTTTCACCAGATTCTTGCTCAAATACTTTTACGTCAAAATCAGCGAGTTTATGATTTACATTGATGGCCTGTGCTTCAGCAATTAGAGTTTGTCCTTCTAAAGCGGACTTAGCATAATGCATACTACCATTGATTGAGACGGCTACTCGACCATAAGAATTTGAAGCAAATGCAAAAGCAGAATCAGCAAAAGCATAAGCAATACCCCCATGAAGAATGCCGTAGCCATTTAACATTTCTTGCCTGACTGTCATTTTTATTTTACAAAAACCTTCTTGGATTTCAATCAATTCGAGACCCATCCATTGACTGCAAAAATCCTGCTCAAACATTTTCTCAAACACAGCCAATGCTTTAGAGTTATGGGGTGTCATGCGTCGATTTTTTGGGGATAAAAGTTATGATTAGACTGAGCCATTTTCCGGAGTAACGGGCTACAGCGATATCTTGCTTCATGATATCTATCATAAAGTAAATCTATCGCATGAACACATCGGGTTATACCTATTTCATCTGCCCACGCAAACAAACCTTTCGGATAGTTTACCCCCTTGGTCATAGCTAAATCGATATCTTCAATTGAGGCAATATTGTAATACAAGGTATCTGCAGCTTCATTGATAAGCATAGCCACAATACGCTCAACAATTAGCTTGCCTTGGTCCATATCTTTAACCGGAACTGGTGCATCTACGTTGGAACCATACTGATAATAACCTCTCCCCGTCTTTCTTCCTAAATAACCGGCTTCCGCTAATCGCTTTTGAGTAAAACTAGGCCTGTATCTAGGATCGTGATAAAATGATTTATATATCGTTTCGGTAACCGCATAGTTAACATCATTGCCAATATAATCCATCAACTCAAATGGTCCCATCCTAAAACCTCCTATTTCCTTCATGGCCCAATCAATAGTAGCTACATCCGCTATTCCTTCATCATATATACGCAAAGCTTCTCCATAAAACGGTCTGGCTACTTTATTAACAATAAATCCTGGAGTGTCTTTAGCAAGTACGGTATGCTTCCCCCAACTTTGTATTATGGTTTCAACTTCTTCAACCAGAGAAGTCCTTGTCTGAATCCCAGGAATAATTTCAACTAATTTCATGAGGGGAGCTGGATTAAAAAAGTGAATTCCGAGAAATCGAGCAGGAATTTTGCACGATGCTGCTAGTAAAGTAATTGATAGTGAAGAAGTGTTGGAAGCAAAAATGCAATCCTTCTTTAACCACGGTTCCAATTGTTTAATCACTTGATCCTTCACCGCAGCGTCTTCCACAATTGCCTCAATAACCAGGTCGCAAGGTTGCAGTGCGTGAAAAGTATTTACGTATTGAATATTTGCAAGGATTGAAGATTTATGTCGATTTTCTAACTTACCTTTTTCCACTAATCGATCTAAAACCCTTACGATATTTTGTCTTCCCAATTCTAAGGCATCAGGATTAAGATCATAAATTAAAACAGGACAGGAAGCTGTTGCTGCCACTTGGGCAATTCCTTGTCCCATGGTACCACATCCAATAATTCCAATTTGATTCATTTCAGGCATTTAAAATAATCAAAAGGTTCTAGGCAATCTTCACATTTAAACAAAGCTTTGCAAGCAGTAGAGCCAAATTGACTGACTAGTTTCGTATTAGTCGATCCGCAATGTGTACATTTTACTAATCGTGCTTCTTCAAAAAGTACTCGTTTATCAGCGGCTTCATCCAGGGGAGGTGCAATGCCATATTCATCCAACTTTTTACGTCCATTCGCTGTAATCCAATCGGTTGTCCAGGCTGGTGACAATACCAATTCAACAGTGGCAACATAATTTTCACGCTTAAATGCTTCTATCAAGTCTGCTGCAATTGTATCCATAGCTGGACATCCGGAATAGGTAGGTGTAATCTTTAGATGCACCTGATTCCTGTCAACAATGGCTTCCCTAATAACTCCCATATCCAAAACTGAGAGCACAGGAATTTCGGGATCAGTCACTGTATTCAATACTTTCTTGACGATTTGATCTTCTAATTGTATTGCTTTTTTTACCATTGCATATTTGGATAAGCTCTTTGCATGTATTGTAATTCGGCTAAAATGTGTCCTAGTTGTTCACTATGAAGACCTTCTTTTCCTTTTGCGATTCTAGGCGCAATGTCCGCTACTTTTAGACCTACTTCATTAAAGGTTTCATTTATTTCATTTACGAAAATCGGTTTAATTTTAGCTAAATCTGCACCTATACCAACTTCTTTCATTTTTTGCTCTGCCATTGTTTCATTAAAAAGCTCGTCGGCAAACGGATAAAGAACATTAATTGCATTTGTAACTCGCCGGTGACTTTCTTCGGTCCCCCCACCCAATCGTCTGATCCACTGTGATGAAAATCGAAAATGATATCTGCACTCCTTAATAGATTTGGCTGATATGGCAGCAATGGTCTTATCTTTGCTTTTTACAAGTTGCTCAAGTTGTGGCAAATTAAAAGCATCATATAAAAATTGCCTGACCATCACATGAGCGAAATCAATATTGGGTTGTTCCAACAATATGGCATTTTTATAACCTCTTTCACTTCGTAAAAATGCCACAGAATCTTCAGTAGCGTTTCCACCTTTTACAGCCGCAGCATATTGAAATAAACTTCGTACTTGTCCAAATAAATCTAAGGACAAGTTGGTCAGGGCTATGTCTGTCTCCAATGTTGGACCATGACCACATAGTTCAGATAACCTATGGCCCAGTATTAAGGGATTATCTCCCAGAATCAATAAATAATCATATAATGTGTCTTTCATATCATATGTTTTCTAATTCGTCAGGCAGCTTATAAAATGTAGGATGCCGGTAGATTTTATCTTTGGCTGGGTCAAATAATTCACCCTGCTGCTCAGGATTTGAAGCAGCAATATGCTTTGACTCCACTACCCATATACTAATTCCCTCCTGTCGACGGGTATACACGTCTCTGGCATTTTCTATGGCCATCTCAGGATCTGCGGCATGCAATGAACCTACATGACGATGTTCAAGTCCGTTTTTAGTGCGAATAAATATTTCGTATAAAGGCCACATGACTAGTTGATTAAGTTTACTAAGTTGATTAAGTTGATCAGTTTAAGCTTTACTTTCTTTCTTCGATTTTAAATGTTTTATATAGCCATTAATTATTCTCATTAGCTCATTTATGTCATTTCGAAATTCATTCAATTTCGTTTCATCAATGTATTTACAATCATAAGCACAGATTAAGTGATTAAGTATTTCACTGATTGACCCCTTGCCACTCTGCAAAATTGAATATTTTCTTTTAAGTGAAATCTGCCATGTCCTTCAACCATATTGCTTGTTATGGATCTTGATGATCGAATTATTTGATCAGTCAATTTAAACTTTTCACTCGCAGGTAAGTTATGAACCAGCTCAAAAATATTTTTATGCAACTTTCTTGACTTTTGCCATAATGTCAATTCTTCAAATGATCCCATTGTCTTTGTATTAATCTCAACTCAATAAACCCAATAAACTTAATGAACTTTATTACTGGCGTAAGCCAAGGCTGCTTCCCTGACCCACGTTCCTTCCTTCCATGCCTTTTTACGAGCATCTAATCTTTCTTTGTTCATAGGTCCATTTCCTTTGACAACCGTCCAAAATTCATCCCAGTCGATCTCTCCAAAGTCATAATGCTTGCGTGATTCATTCCATTTTAGATCTGGATCTGGAATAGTAATCCCCAAGAAATCTGCTTGAGGTGCGGTATTGTCGATAAATTGTTGTCGTAATTCATCATTCGTTTTGCGTTTGATTTTCCACTTCATCGATTGCTCAGTATGAGGAGATTCATTATCTCTTGGTCCAAACATCATTAATGATGGCCACCACCAACGGTTCAAGGCATCTTGAGCCATTTCTTTCTGAACATTAGTACCACGACAAAGGGTCAGCATGATTTCATAACCTTGCCGTTGATGAAAACTTTCCTCCTTGCATATCCGAACCATGGCCCGGGCATAAGGACCAAAAGAAGTTCTCGTAAGCATTACTTGATTAATGATGGCCGCACCGTCAACAAGCCATCCAATCGCTCCAATATCTGCCCAGCTTAAAGTAGGATAATTGAATATACTAGAATACTTAGCCTTGCCGGTATGCAATTGATCAATCATTTCTTCCCTGGATATTCCCAACGTTTCCGCAGCACTGTACAGATATAAACCATGTCCCGCTTCATCCTGGACTTTAGCCAATAAAGCTACTTTTCTCCTCAAAGTAGGCGCTCTACCAATCCAGTTACCTTCCGGTAACATACCGACTATCTCTGAATGTGCATGCTGAGAGATCTGCCGAATATGTGTATTCCGGTATTTATCGGGCATCCAATCTTTAGGCTCAATCTTTTCATCAGCGTCTATATGATCTTGAAATTGATCTGCTAATTTGGCGTCATCTAAAATGTTTTGTTTAGGCATCATAATCTATTAATATTTTTTCAGATAGGGGTATAGCCTGACAGGTAAGAATGTATCCAGCTTCAATCTCATCATCTTCCAATCCGTAATGGACCATCATCTTTACTTCCCCTTCAAGCAATTTTGCGCGACAAGTACAGCAAACGCCTCCCTTACAGGCAAAGGGTAGATCTGCCGATAAAGCCAGCGCCCCATCCAAAATGTTATTTGAACCTGTAGGTAAAACATATTTGAAACTTTTTCCTCCTTCAATTAAGGTGATTTCGGAAGTTTCGTCCTGGTGTTCTTTAGCGATATTTTTTACTAGTTGTTTAGATGTTCCTTCTGAATGAAACAATTCAAAATGAATCTGATCTTTGGAAACCCCATGATTCATAAGATAAGTTCTGAGCATTAATAGCATGGGTTCTGGTCCACAGATAAAATGATGATTCGTTTGAGTAATATCGGCTAAAACATTGAAAATAATATCCAGTTTTTCTGGAGTGATTCTGCCATTTAATAAAGAGACGCTTCTATTTTCATTGGTGAGAAAATAAAAGATCTCCAACCGGTCCATAAATTGATTCTTCAATGCTTCAAGCTCTTCTTTTAAAATAATCGAAGCAGAAGTTTTATTGACATAAAACAATTTTATCCTCGCATTCCGTTGCTTCCTCAAAAGAGTCGAAATGATTGATAGGATAGGCGTAATACCACTACCTGCGGCATAAGCAATATAATTATCAGGATCTGATAAATTTTCAGGAATACAAAATTTACCAGTAGGAGGACTTATCATAACTACATCACCTTTCTTCCAGTGCTCATGAGCCACCGATGAAAACACCCCTTCTTTTATTTTTTTTATACCTACCCGGCACTCCTTATCGATAGGACAAGAACAAATAGAGTAGTGTCTGATAACCGCATTACCATTCACACCAATTTTCATAGTTAGATATTGACCCGCTCGATAATTGAATAGCTCATTAAGCTGGTCGGGAATCTCAAACGTGACCAAGATACAATCAGGTGTATTTTTTTCAATGTTACTTATCTGTAAAGGATAGAACTCCATAGTACTACTAATCACTATTAGTACAAAACTAACGGTTATTAGTTTAAAATTCAACTAATATACTTGCAATCATTTCTACAATTTGTAATACTAAAGGCACACGATAATCTAAGTATTTTTGCTATTAAAAGGTTTTTTATCTGAAAACTAAAAATTGTTCTGAAAGCATAACTTTACTAACCAGGCAGGTAGATTATCTTTCCTTAAGTAGTCCAGCTACTAAACTCTGATATAATTGTTTCTCTAGCTCAATGGAGGAAATACTTCGATGTCGGTCGTACCAAGAATATAGATGTCGGAGTGTAGATAAAATTGAAAAAAGCATTACCCCTACAGGTAAATCTTTTAAATAACCATCACGTACACAAGCTTTTAGGATCTTTCGAAAGGACCGGTCATAATTGTTTCTAGCCTTTACGTATTGCTCTTTTGAATCCAATTCAAGGTGCCTCCATTCACCCACCATTAGAGATATTTCATCGGTGTGTTCAATCGTCAACCGAACGTGTAAACTAATTACTTTCTGTAACTTTTCTAAAGGATTTAATGAAGATTTAGTGATCTCTTGCATGCCCTCAATAAATTTTTGAGCCTTACTCAATAAGAGCGATTGGAGTATGTCTTGTTTAGAGTGAATATGATTATAAAGGCTAGCTGGCTTGATAGCCAATTGGCTGGAAATGTCTTGCATCGAGGTAGCTACAAATCCTTTTTTTCTAAAAAGTCGTGCAGCCACATCCATGATTTGGTCTCTTTTAGATAAGGATCTAATCATGGCTCAAAACTAAAAAGAAATTTAGAAAGCGGTTAGAAAGAAAAATTTGAAAACATCAGGTCAAATCATTTTTTCACAACCTGGGAGATACAAAGATAGGATGGCTGTTCCGGTAACCTATTTCTAACCTGCTAATTGAGCGTTAATGACTTGGTCCGTAAACAAGTCTCACAAAACAATGATTTTCTTGATAAAAAAGAGCTTCTTACTTCTAGCTTTAAGTATATAAATGCCTGGATCATATAAATTCAAGTCAAGTTTGGCCTCCTGCCTGAACGATGAAAACTCAACAAGTTGACCCGTATAAGTATACAGGGACAACTCAAAAGATTCATTCACAGTTGATTTAATAGTTAGCGTATTCTCGACGGGAATGGGAAATACATGGATCTTAGATTTTTCTTCATTATAGGAGCTAGTAGTGGTGGTCAAATCTAGTAATCCGGTTGAATAGATAGCAATACCCCCCCGTTGATTTCCAACAATTGCTTCCAGAAATCCATCTCCTTCAAGGTCTGCCATGGATATGCAGGTATTTTCACCTTCCAGTATTCCACCCCATAAAGAATCAATTATTTGAAACGATTCGCCATTGGTAAGTTCCGGTCTATAAGCCGTTATTACACCTGATTGAGAACCAGTCAATAATAGACATCCAGATTCTATTTTTGTGATAAAAGGTGTAGAGCTTCCTGAAACAAAGCCAGTCTCTCTAACATCGACTCCACCAAAAAATCCATCAGTGGGTTCTGGGGTAAAAACCGGATTTCCCACTACACCTATGTTTTCGAAATAATTTAGATTACCATTGCGTTCACCAATGACCAAGTCATTGAGTCCATCTTCATTCACATCATAAATAGCAGGATGCGATTGAACGCCTACATCAATATTTTGATAAGGAAGGATTGGCATATTAAATACTGGTACATCATCGGCTCCAGCAATATTTTCTAAGTAGATCAAGCGGCCGGATGCTTCACCAATGACTAAATCCATATCACCATCTCCATCTAAGTCACCTGCTGCTGGGGATAAGATGGCTGTTTCTGATTGAAAACTGGACAGACCCAGTAAGTCATTATCTTTTAGTAAGAATCCCTTTGCTCCATTATTCTCTAAATAAATAAGTCTTGAATCCGAGAGTATCTCCGCTGGATATACGCCCCTGGTGCCAACCAAAATATCTTTTAATC
This sequence comes from Lewinellaceae bacterium, assembly GCA_024639065.1. GTDB lineage: Bacteria > Bacteroidota > Bacteroidia > Chitinophagales > Saprospiraceae > JAHEJC01. Next base: position 14,164 of record JAHEJC010000119.1, read on the forward strand.
CATCACCATTAAAATCGAGCACGGTGGGCACCGAAAGTGAACCAAAATCAAACATATCTTGGCCAAGTATATGTTTGGAAGTCAAACTATAAATCGGAATAGTATCTGAGCCAAAATTTTTATAGAGCCATAGGTTGTTGAGGTTTTCGCCATTGTTGAGGTCTCCTGGAGATGCCATTAAATCCACAATCCCATCTTGATCAAAATCAACTTGCATTGAAAATGGATAAATGGCTAGATCGATCTTTTCCGTTTCAGCCGGAAAATTATCCTTAATATCTGTTATAAAAGCATTTTGTAAACTACCCGTATTTATCAAATTAAGCATGGAAGTTGATCCAATATCCCCAACCAACAAATCATGGCGTCTATCTCCATTACGTTCTATTAACATCAAAGAAGAACCGGCATGTCTAATTTCAACTGGAGTCTTATTCAAAAAATTTCCACAGCCAACGGTATCATTCCCCAAAATAATGGCTGCAGATAAACCATCTTCTACGACCTTGCCCCAGCAAACATCGTCTAACACGAAATGAAATTGGTCAGCAGGAAGTCCATCTTCGACCTGGGTATTTTTATAAAAGTGGATAGTGAGACCTCCCGGCTCAAATGATAAAATATCTAAATCTCCGTCATAATCAACATCGCCTATCGCCGGCAAGTCCCCAGGTGCTACATAAGCATTTGTAAATTGCCCTGGACGGGATTCGTAAGATATAATGTCAAACTTGAACTGAGGAAAAGTAGCAAAATTAAATGTAAGCATACCGTTCTGTTCAACACCATAAAATACACTTATCCCTGCTACACCTTGGACTAATGAATTGGTAAAAACATCATCTAACCCATCTTTGTTAAAGTCGTCAACCAGGATCCATTCATTCAACCGAGGTGTTAATCTTGACAAAGCCTCATCATACACCCATTTATTATCGGTGAACCTGTAGATCAAATTTACTTCCCCAGAACGATCCAGTAACCAAAGTTCGTCTCGCCCATCAAGGTCCATATCGATATTCTGAGCAAATGGATTATTTAATCCTCCCAGAAATGGATGGATTAACTCTTCTCCCCCCAAAAAACCTTTAAAAGGAGCTTTGGGAAAAGGTTGCGCTATAATCGATTCATATGATAAAATCAGGCTGAAAATCAAAAGGATATATCTCATAGTATTCTGTTCATTTAACTCCCAAAAATAGAACGATTTATCCTATTAGTTATTAGAAGATCAATGATGTTTTGTAATTAATTGTATTATTAGATCCGTCGTTTGTCCAACACTGAAATATTGTTTTATTATCATTATTTGAGTGATCTCCAATTAAAAATATCCATGAAAGAATTTTAAACTACCAGTCCACAAATATTTTTAGGCGATAGGATTAAAATATGATTAAATGCCCGGTGAGGTGGTGTTCTTGCAAAAGTTTTCTTCAACAATATAGGGTTTGCAGTGGTTTCTAAAGTAATTGGATGAAAAATAGTTATGGAATTATGAATGAATATTCGACACAATGAAAAATCAACAAGCAATAAAGCATGATTATGCGAGTCTGGCTTTTCACCCTTATAATATCATGTTGGTTTTGTTAATGGCTGGAATTTCAGCACTGTTTGTTGGTCTGACCATAGCATTCTTCTATACACGAATCAGCATGGGACTAGATCCGATTAAACCCCCATTAATATTTCTGTTTAATACGTTTATTCTCTTAGGCAGTAGTCTATCCATCATGCAAGCCATCAACGCGTACAAATCCGACTTAACCCACCGATACATTCAAGCTCTATGGATTACCTTAGGCTTGAGTTTTGTGTTTCTGATTGGTCAATATTATGGCTGGGGTGCTCTGATTGGTCAGGATATTCAACTGAGCAGTGGAAATGGGGCTGCCTATCTATATTTGCTTTCAGGCGTTCATTTCCTGCATGTGATTGTGGGTATTCCTTTTCTGATTCGATTTATTATCACCTCACAAAACCAAATGAAAGAGCCCGTTAGTGTATTAATATATTTTTCGGATCCAGCAAAAAAGCTTAAGCTACGCTTATTGAGTATGTATTGGCACTTTCTAGATGTGCTTTGGATTTTCTTAATCGTGGTTTTGTTTCTAATGTACCTATTCAATTGAGTATGGAGTATTGAGTATTGAGTATTGAGTATGGGTTTGAACTCGAACTTGAATTTTGA
>JAHEJC010000007.1 GCA_024639065.1 Lewinellaceae bacterium
AAGTAGGCTTATTTCTATTAATTCTTCCTTTTTGCACGATTTCTACCCAAGCTCAAACTAAAAAATGTTTGACTGATTTTATTCATCAGCAGAAAATGGATGCGGATCCCGAATACCGCAAACAGCGAGAACAGTTAGAACAAAAAATCCAAGGATTTATTGAGAATACTCAATCACTGGAAGCGGGAATGGTGACAATCCCAGTGGTTTTTCAGGTAATCCACAATGGCGATCCGGTAGGTATGAACGAAAATTTATCCGATGCCCAATTAAATTCCCAACTCACTCAAATTAATGCAGACTTTGGTCGGACGAATACCGATGCCGGAAATACGCCAGCGGCTTTCCTGGGCGTGGCCGCAAATACTATGATTCAATTCTGTTTAGCTACTATGGATCCCAATGGACAGGCTACCACGGGTATTGTCCGCACGGATATTAACACCTTGGCCAACGTAAACGATAACGATTGCTGGACTCCTACATACATTGACAACAATTTGGTCATTCCCCTCGCCTGGAATACCGCCAATTACCTTAATGTTTTTGTTGTGGAAAGGATCCAGGATTTGGACGGGACTAATAATTGTGTCAATGATGGAACGCTCGGATACGCCCAATTTCCAGGTGGAAATCCCAGCACGGATGTGTCTGTTAATTTGTCCAGCACCATTGGTTCAATAGCCAATCCGAATCCCAACGGAGGCGCAGTAGGTCTGGGTCGTACCGTAACACATGAAATAGGTCATTGGTTAAATCTACCCCACATATGGGGAAACAATGGGGGTTGTGGTGATGATGATGGCGTTGCCGATACACCCCTGCAAAATGCTTCTTCCATGGATTGTCCAACCTTTCCTCAATTCGATGCCTGCACAGCAGGGGGAAATGGGATCATGTTTATGAACTATATGGATTATTCCGACGACAACTGCATGAACATGTATACCCAGGGGCAGGCTACCCGGATGATGGCAGCGATAAATACATCCCGGCCGGGGCTATTGAATTCACAATGTGGTATGAATCCTGGTAAAGATGGATTTACATGTGCTAATGCCATCGAGATCAATGCCGCCGGGACTTACAATGCACCCGGGCCGAGTCAGGGCAATGGTGCCATCGCCGGTGGCCCCGGCACCCACGCCAATTGGTACCGTTTTACTCCTCCTATGTCCGGTATGATAAAAATATTCACCTGCGGCTTAGCCAATGGAGGAAATAACCATAACCACGTATATCACCTGAATACACAATCATGTGCCTCGCTGAATCTAAATGATGTAGTTTATACCGAAGACCGGGGATGTGCAGCCAATCCAAATGACCCCTCAGCAGGTGTTTTTTTGGATAGTGTTCCAGTCACTTTGGGTACACCAATCTATATCGAGTGGGACGATGCTCAAGGGAATACCAATCCCTTCACCTGGACCCTGGAGTATATGGGAGGAGGAAATGTTTGTACAGACTATCCTTCTACAAATTTGAATTTAAACATTCCTGATAATACAATGGCAGGCGTACAATCAATGATTAGTGTAACTAGCGGAGGCACGATTGTAGATGTTAATATTAAAAATCTGAACGGAACTCATACCTGGATTGGCGATCTTGATTTCACCTTACAAAGTCCTATGGGGACCGTTGTAAATCTAATAGCAGATAGGTGTAATGATTCTGATGACGATGATTTCAATATAAACCTGGATGATCAAGCCGCAAATCCACTGAGTTGTCCCTATAATAGCGGAAATACACAACAACCAGAAAACCCATTATCCGTTCTTAATGGTCAAAATCCTTCTGGTACCTGGACATTAACTATAATTGATGACGCCGAAGGTGATATTGGTATCCTTCAGGGCTGGACCCTAGAAATCTGTGCAACTGGAGGAGGTGGAAATTGTCCAGAGACCCGTGTAGTGGATGACAGTCCTATTGCAAGTGGGGCCTATCAGGCGGGCACCCAATTGACCTCCATGGGTACCATTGGTGCTGGCAACAATGTCATTTTCCGGGCAGGAAATAATGTTGAATTGAAGCCTAATTTTGATTTACCTAATAATTCAATATTTGAAATAAAAATAGAAGGGTGTCAGTAAATAGGAACTAGTATTTGAAAAACGATTTTCCATCTGACGAAGCGGTACTTTGGTACATATTCTAAGTAAATTAATGCAGCCAGAGTACCGGCTACTCAGCCTTTTTGCAAATTGAATCGTTCATATTCTTATTCTTTGAGCAGTCAGCAATCCTTAAAGTGTATAAGTCAAAGGTGTTAAATGAAATTATTTGATTTACTATTAATAGGACAGTGATTTGAGTTGTTCTTTTGCAAATTCAATCTTACGAATCAATTGATGGAAAAACCAGCTTCTGTTCTTTTCATTATAGACGCTAATCAAGTTGGATTTATCCATTATCTTTTCATACCATTCTTGCATATCCTGGCAAGTAGCCTCATCTTTATTCAACAAATAATTGGGACTGGAAAAAGGAGTAAAAACCAAATTCTGTTCTTTTGACCTCAACATAATTGTATTTACACTATGAATAACTTCATTGTGGTAGATAGTAATTGGACCCCGTGAATGAGTCGATTCTGGATTAGATTTAAAACCAGATTTAGCTACTTTCTTAAGTTGGTAAGTTAGATTTAATAAATCATCAAATAACATCCAAAGCACTTCCTGATTGGCAAAACGATCACAATACATGAAGTAAGACATTTGGTTCAAGGTATCCTCCACCAGACTAAGGCTCCATAATTCTATGGTTTCAATATCGAAATAGGCTTTTCTGATCTGGGCTATATGATTATCTATATAATGTGGGAAAAGATCGAGTGAAAATGGTTTCTCTTTAAATAGATTAAAATCCCAAATAGTGTTTCCCCATACATATAGTTTAAATTTGAACAGGCTTGGTGAAAGCGCGTAGTAGAAAATAGGTATGTCTGAAGAAGCAATATAAATTTTGGGATTGGTCAATAAGTGGGCACCTTTTAATAATGCACTAATATTTTTCAAGAAATCTTCTATTGACGCCAGTTTTGTATCATATCGGTGAAACTCAAATACTATGGAGTTTTCCTGATTTTTGATTAAGGGATCAAGTGAGATGTTAAAGTGATCTACTAGCTTGAAAATCTCTTGAGGGGCCAGGTATGAATCACCTCTGAGCCTTCTATAAACAGCATCCAAGCTAATATCCAAAATATTGGAAATCGCTTTTATAGCATGTGCTTTCTTTGGAAATCGGAATATTACCCGATCTAATATAGCCTGTTGGAAAGAATGCGAAGCATGCATTGTTTGTTACTTTTTATACTCAATTTACTAAAAAGACAACGAAATGCAACTGTAAATTGTGGACTCTATTGAAGCTTACTCTTTATAGATCTATAGATTTACTTATATTTTTGGGCTTAGCAAATGAATTCCAGGCACTACCTATGAACATCCCAATATTTTACCAGCTCCTAAAAAAACAGCCACCCAAACCAATCCTTTGATAAAAAAAAATAAAAATCCAGCTACACCCAATTTCTTGAGCCAGAGTTTTAGACTTTTGGTTGATTTAGTATTGGAATCTAATCTTTCCATTCAGCTAAGAACAAATTTGTATCTCGGGTGCCACCATTGTTTCTATTAGAAGAAAACACCAAATAGCGTCCATTGTTCGAAAAAACTGGAAATGCATCAAAAGTATCATCTTCCGTGACGCGTTCAAGACCAGTTCCATCTGTATTGATCATATATAAATTGAAAGGAAATCCTCTTTGAGCGGTATGATTGGAGGCAAAGATCACTTTGGTGCCTGAAGGATGAAAAAATGGACACCAATTAGCCTGGCCTAAATCCGTTAATTGTCTTAAGTCGGAACCATCTGCATTACATATATATAATTCCATATCAGTAGGTTTGACCAATCCTTCTGCTAATAAACTTTTGTATTCTGCGATCTCTTCATCCGTTTTGGGTCGAGATGATCTAAAAATCAACTGTTTCCCATTGGGTGAGAAAAACGCACCTCCATCATACCCCAAATCTGAGGTGATTTGTTTTACATTAGATCCATCAATATTCATAGTAAATAATTCCAGATCACCTGTGCGAAGTGAGGTAAAAACAATCAAATCTCCAAGCGGAGATACCGTGGCCTCGGCGTCGTATCCCGGTTCATTCGTCAATTTGTTTAAAATATTGCCATTAAGATCTGCTACATAAATATCGAAATCTGCATAAATGGGCCATACATATTTTCCATCTTCTCTGCGTTCAGGTACCGGTGGACAAGCTTCATTTCCTTCATGAGTTGAAGCATACAAAATCGTTGAATCGCCCGGCAAAAAATAGGAACATGTGGTCCTACCCATACCAGTACTTACCAGTTTGGGCATAGATTCAGGGGTCTTATCACCTGTTCTATCCATCACATAAATCTGATCACAAGCCGAGCCAAATTTTTTACTAGTAGCCTGAAAAACAAGCTGGTTATCATTAAAACTCCAGTAGGCTTCGGCATTATCTCCTCCAAAAGTGAGTTGTCTCAAAGATGCAAAATGTTTTTCTCCAGCACCGATCAGTGAATCAATATCAGAAACTTGGCTGATTGATGGTATCTCTTCTGTTCCAGGCTGGTTTTTTTCAACTGGTCCACAGCTCATCAACCACAATCCACCTAATAAAATTATATAACGCATTGTTTATTTTTTATGTTAACGTGATAACAAGAAATTTTTCTGATAATTAATTACGGATTGGTCAGTTTGTATTTTCTCCAGAGAGCCTTAAAATGCCTGGCCATTCTTTTAGACGTATTACTATTAAATTTTATAACCTCATTACTATCGTCAGTTGCTGGTGCAGCACAAGCAATACAGTCCGATGAAGCATTGTAAATAGCCGATTCCGTAATAAAAGGGTTAAATTCAGATTCGGGAAGGATCAAGAAATTTGCTTTAATTTCTTCGTCAGAAACCTTGTAAATTTCTTTATAAACTTTTAAATTTTTCGATACGGTTGTAGTAGCTGGAACGATATAGCGATATTTGGTTTTTTCACCAAGATTGACACTCACTAATTCGGAAAAATCTTTGTTTTCAGTATCATAATGAAGTGTGGGGCTCACTACCCAAACTTCGTTAGATTTATCTTCTAACTTAATTAGTTGCTTTAAGGTCATATCGTATTTTTGCGCAAATATAGTTATTCACTTGCATATTTAACATCGTGGTATAGTTCTACATTGTATAAATTGTGTAAAATTATTGAATGGAGAATAAAACCGAAATTCCTAAAATTATTTTCTTGGATATAGACGGGACGCTACTGAATAACGAACACCAACTTTCTATAAATTCAATTGAGGGGGTACAAAGATTAATATCCCAGCGTAAAATACATATCGTACTTGCAACCGGTAGATCTCCCATGGGGGCTAAACCAATATATCAAAAACTAGATTTAAACAGTCCTTTGATTTGTTTAAATGGATCCTTAGTCACTAATCAACCCTTTTCTGAAAAATTCTTAGTCAACAACACCTTGGATTTGTCATCAATAACTTTGCTAAAAAAATTGATTCAGCATTTAACGATTAGCATAAACTATTTCAGCCAATATGATTGGTACTGTGAAAATCGAGATGAATGGGTAATTCGGGAAGAATGGATACTTAGAAGTAACGCTACTTGTGTACCAATAAAGGTATTACTTCGAAAATGGGCTCATACCAATTCAGGCCCTAATAAAATTGAATGCATCGGTACTCCTGACCAAATAGAAACTGCTCATAAAATATTGATCAATCACTTTGGGCAATCTCTTTATATCCTCAAAACAAGTGCGAACTATATTGAAATTAATCCACCAAATACAGACAAGAGCATCGGCGTTCAAGCAGTATTGAAAGACCTGAATATACCATTATCAACTTCTTGGGCAATAGGCGACAATATCAATGATATTGAGATGGTTACCATGGTGAATCGTGGAATCAGTATGGCTAATGGCCACCCGTCATTAAAATCCAAGGTAAATCATACTACCCAATTTTCTAATGATGAGGAGGGCGTGATTCGCTACTTTCAAACTAGTGGAATTTTAGATGTTTAAAAAATTTAGAGCATAGGTCCAAGAGCCTATGGCTCCCACGGTATCGTTTATGGTAGTGCATGAAATCCGCAAGATAAAGAACTTGTGGCTTCCCCGGTAACATGTTTGGTATTGCCTAAAATCCATAGGTTAAAGAACCTGTGGCTCCCTCGGTTTCGTCTAGGGAATTGCAATGTGGTATTTTGGCTCTGAGGCTTGAACGAATGGATTTATTCAAGTAAGCAAACCTAACAATTCCATGATTTGTACTGGGGTCATTCCCTTGTTAATTGCAGTAAGCTTCTAGTCAGTAAACACTTTGTTTAGCTCATCCCACAAATTGTTAAAGAACTTAACGGGTACCAAAGACTGATCCGGATTGTCGCCCATACGTATGACCACCAGCCCTTCACCTGGGGATACGAAGACTCCCTGGCCATTTTTACCCAACCCGGCAAAAATATCCATGGGTGCATTGGGCAGAATCGGCCCTTGAAATGAAATAGCTAAACCTGGAAGGATGTGACTCGATTTTCCATTAAGCCACCATAGGTATCCATACGATGGATTTAAGTCCTGAGAAGGCGTTAACATATCTTGAGTATGGGATGCATTTAAAATTGTTTCTTGATCCCATTTACCTCCATTAAGGAATAATAATCCAAAACGAGCCATTGCTCTGGGAGTACTAAAATACAAATGATTGTAATCGACATAATTCCAGAAACCATCCATTCCAATTCGATCTCTTAACTTAGTATTAAAATAATCATCAAAAGAAGTGTTAGTCGCTTTTGAGATGATACCGTCGATCAGGGTGTAAGGAGCATTGTGATAAAACCAGCGATTACCTGGATCCGTTTTATAGGTAAGACAATCAGGCGCCGTACAGTCTTTATTTACTTTTTCATCCAGTCCAGTGGTCATGGCCAAATGGTGTTTTACCGTTATAGCAGACTCCTGATCAGGCTCCAGAGAAGTCCATCCCACGCCTAAATATGTGTTCGAAGGAATATCCAATTTGAGATGGCCTTCTTGCTGCGCAACACCTGCAAGCGTAGCCGTCAACGTTTTCGCTGCAGACGCCCAGTACCAGGTACTATTCTTGGTAAATGGCAATCCTAGAAGTGATTTCCCTCGATACTTTTCAATGACCATTTTCCCGTTTTTAAGCACCAACAAAGCGCGAGTATTCGTTGATTCCATATAGGCATCTAATCCATTTATTGCTTCATGATTCCAACCCAAGTCTTCTGGATCCAATGATTCCCATACACTTGAACCAATAGCAGGAAAATAAATATCATCATCAATCTCAGTGGGCATATCCACGGGTAGGTTCAAATCCTTTTGACAGGAACATAATAATAAACTGGCGAGTATGTGACAACCTATCTTCTTTATCATGCCCTGAGTTTTATTGTTGGATAGGTATACCCCAAAAAGGTTTAATTGATGTATTAAATATCCTCAATTCGGAACCATCAACTTGTGTATCATAAAAAGCGCTTTTGGTAAATGCTTATAGTTCCAACAATCCTTCAGGTAAGGCTAGTTGAATCATTTTATTCGTGTCGTCCTTGGTGATTATGAAGGAATCATGGAGTGGAATTAATCTTAATTGGTTATTAAATTCGACCAGGGCCATCTCTTGCTGAGGATACTGCTCTATCGATTGAATAAATCCAACGTGATTATCATGTTGATCCATTATATAATAACCTATTAAAGGATTTCGACTTTCCACAGGCATTGATTCCAGATATTTCTGTACATCTCGTTCTAGCATAAAAACAGGTCTGTTTAATAGTTTTTTTGCTTGTTCCGGATCAAGAACATCTTCAAATTCTATAATAAAACCAGCCCCTCTTTCCTCAATGGCATGAATCCAAAAAGGCACCATGTCTCCATCCACTTTAAGTAAAAGTATTTCGATTTTATCCAGGCATTGTTCAAAGGGAGCCTTGATATCCATTTTAATGGCGCCTCGATGGCCTACGGTTTTTAGTGATAATCCAATTTCTACGGCTGGATACATACAACTATTTATAACTAATAATTGATTGTTTCAATATAAAACCCTTTTCAGCTTTTTCTTCCCAGGAAAGCATATCTGTAATATTCTGCGTGTCGAGAATAATCATTTCTTTATCGATTAATCCAATTCCAAATGCATACTTCTCCATGGAATATCTTTTTTCAATCGCATTTTCATCATCCGACTGGACAACAGTCACCACCCGGTCAAATGGATGGTCATTGACGTTGTCTGGAATCCCATTGGATTGAATAAAATAAGACCAATTCTTAAACACTTCAATGGACTCCCCGGCAACTGAAAATTTAGTACTGGGATTAAAATATTGATTACCATCCCAGGCAGCGCCTTCTTTAGGTGGAAAAACCAGCTTCACAAAACGCAAATTATTCTCCACGCGTTGTGCTTGATTATCTAAAATTACAGCCTGCCAAACCGAATTGATCACCCAAGGGTCCGCTGCGGCTTTCTTTAAATACCGATCTATAATATAATTTTTCTCACCAGTTAAATCGGTAAATGTATCCCGAACTACTACTTTTAAAAGATAACTAAATGTGTCTTTCGCAATTCCACCGATTACCGGATCAAATATTATTGAGTCCAACTGATAAATCCATTCCTTACCGATCTCCATAGGAAAATATTCATATTCCCTCCAGTCATCAGTTAATGGTTCGGGATCGATGCTGCACCCGAAAAAAAATACAACTAGAACGGCAATTGATCGATTGAATTTACTCATAAACTTGCGTATATGATTCCGCCGCCGACTACATCATCTCCTTGATAGAAGACAGCAGATTGACCTGGAGCGACTCCTTTGACATTAGCGAAAAATGTGACCTGAACGCCACCATAGGCTTCATTCTTAAGACTACTTAATGTGCCCTTATCATGATATCTGACCTTGGTTACGCACTCAAAGCCATCGGGAATAGACTCATATTTCATGAAATTCACTTTATATACCCGCATACCACTACGCATGAGATCTTTTACGTCACCCAGGACCACGGTATTACTGGCTGGCTTGATATCAACAACATACTTCGGGGCCCCGAATGACTGGCCCAATCCTTTGCGCTGGCCGATCGTATAAAACGGGTATCCTTGATGAGATCCAAGCATATTTCCCTCAATATCCACAAAATCACCACCTGCAACTTTTTCCTCAAGTCCAGCCACTTTGCGTTTTAGAAATCCTCGATAGTCATTATCCGGTACAAAACATATTTCATAACTTTCTGCTTTCTTACTCAATGCTTCATAACCCCAATCATAAGCCATTTGTCTTACTTCGCCTTTAACAAAAGAACCAATGGGAAATTTACTTCTAGCTAAACAGGCCTGATCTAGACCCCACAAAACATATGATTGGTCTTTGAGTTGGTCTTTGGACGTTGATACATAATAGCGATCTGCTGATTGATTCAATTGTGCATAATGCCCTGTGGCGATGAATTCACAATCTAGTGCATCAGCGCGTTTAAGCAGTGCTCTCCACTTAATATGGGTATTACATAATACACATGGATTAGGCGTGCGACCAGCCATGTATTCATCAACGAAATTATCAATTACGTAATCTCCAAACTCTTCCCTTATATCGATAATAAAATGATGAAAACCCATCTTTACGGCTACTTCTCTGGCATCATTTATCGAATCCAAACTGCAACATCCAGTTTCTTTGCTGCTGCCCCCCGAATTGGCATAGTCCCAGGTTTTCATGGTTATACCTACCACTTCATAACCCTGGTCATGCAACATCATAGCCGTTACCGTGCTGTCAATACCACCGCTCATCGCTACTAAAACACGTCCTTTTTTACTCATAGAATTTTTTACAAATGCTTTTGGATAGTACAAAGTTACAACAAGAATAGTTTATTTATATTGTGTTTAATTTTTACAATCAATTTGCTATTGATATGACGAGAAGAACAAAGCGAGCTCTGAAAGAAAATGATATTCTGGATGCCGCTGAACGCATATTTGCCTCACAAGGGTATTCCAATGCCAAAATGGAAAATATTGGCAAAGAAGCTGGGGTGAGTAAAGCAACCGTATACTTTTATTTTGAGAGTAAAGAAAACCTTTATATGGCTATTGCATTCCGGGCTATGACCATGCTCAATAATATGATGTACGACGCAGTTCATGAGTCGAAATCCAAGAGTGGCCTGGACAGTGTGTTACAATTGATGGAGACCTATTTTGAATTTGGTTCCAAGTATCCGTTGTACACGGAAGCCATGCTGGATTACATGACCTGGATTCGATCCACTTCTTCAGGTACGGATGAGGCAAAATTAACTGAAGCATTGAAAGATAGCCTCTATTTTAAGAAAGCCCAGGATATTCATAATATCCCGGTCAGTTTAGTTGTACAGGAAATAAAACGAGGGCTCAGAGATCAAAGTATTAAAAACAACAATAGTCCAGAGATGCTCTATTTAACCGCTTGGGGAAGTGTGCTCGGTTATTTAAAACTGGTCAATCTTGCCGGTAAGAAACAATCTTTACATAAGATTCCCACAGGTGATTTAAAAAACTATATTGTCAAAGTACTCCACCACGGCCTCACCACGGTAATTTAATGAATTATAAAAAAATTAATTCTAAATTCCTTTATCTAAAAACAATAATTGTTTGCGGTAATCAATTGTTCTGCAATTTCTCGTCTGAGCGATTTAGTATTTACTGGTTTATAAGTGTCAAAACGCTTAATACCCATCAAGAAAGTAGTCAATAAATCTCCACTGGCAAATGAAGCAACCGCATCTTTCGCTTCTTTGACAATTCGTTGTGATGCATCCCAAACAAACACTTTTAATGCAGGTACCAACTTATCGGCTGCATCTGCACCCTTGATAGCTTCAATTTTTTTCACCCTTAACAAAAGTGATTCAGCGAGGTAGATATCAATAATCATGTTGGCGGCATTCATTAATACTTCCTGCTCATGTTTCAAATTCATTTCTCCATCCATCTGTTTCTTTCCGGCTGCACCCACCACCATTAGAGTTATTTTCTTAAGATTTTCTATTGCCTTATTTTCAAGACTATATTTGCTCGATTCACCATTCAGAGAAGGCATTTTGGTCAATTCTTTTTGGACGGCCCAAGCGGCATTAATCATATCTAACTCTCCTTTCAAGGAACGCTTAAACAACATATCCACAATGATTAATCTATTAATCTCGTTGGTACCTTCATAAATTCTATTTATTCTGGCATCTCGATACGCTCTGGCCGCTTCATGTTCTTCGGAAAATCCAATACCACCAAGCACCTGAACAAATTCATCGGCTACAAAATCTAAAACTTCTGACCCGGCAATTTTTGCGATTGAACATTCTATGGCATATTCTTCTGCGGCTAACAATTTACTTTGAGCAAAGTCGTGACCATCCTGCTTAAGTTTGTTGATCTTTTCATTTATTTGATTGGACATACGATATAACGCACTTTCCAAAGCCAAAGACCGAATAGCTTGTTCTGCCAACTTTTGTTTAATGGCACCAAATGAAGCAATCGGTTTACCAAACTGATGTCTTTCATTTGCATATTTAACTGACTTCCCGGAAATAGCTTTGATTCCACCCATACAGAACGCAGCCAATTTGTATCGACCCATATTTAATACGTTGAAAGCAATTAGGTGCCCCTTGCCTATTTCTCCCAGAACATTTTCTATTGGTAGTTTCATATTTTCAAAAAATACCTGACGAGTGGAAGAACCTTTAATGCCAAGTTTATCTTCTTCTTCACCCAGGATTAGACCAGGCATGTTTTTTTCAGCAATGAACCCAGTAAATTTTTCTCCGTCAATTTTTGCAAAAACAATAAATACATCGGCAAATCCAGCATTGGAAATCCACATTTTTTGTCCATTGATAATATAGTGTTTACCGTCACCCGACAAATCCGCTCTAGTCTTTGCGGCCAAAGCATCCGAACCGCTGGAAGGTTCTGTGAGGCAATAAGCCGCCTGCTTTGTACCGGTGATCAAATCCGGTAAGTATTTTTCTTTTTGAGCATCGGTACCGAAATATAAGATCGGTAACATTCCGATACCCGTATGTGCGGCAAATGAGGTATTGAAAGAACCCATTGCGCCTAATCCATCCGATAATATGGTATTGGTATTAAAATCTAAATTCATTCCACCATATTCCTCCGGCATATGCGATCCTAATAATCCTAGCTCCCCACATTTCTTGAACAGGTACTCAGGCAAACCCGGCTCTTGCTTTTCGATCCGTTGAATATTAGGATGTATTTCATTTGCGACAAAGCTTAAGGCCATTTCTTTAGCCATGCGTTGCTCTTCATTCATTTCCTCCGGAATGAATGTTTCATGGATTTCGGATGGTGCAATTAAAAATTCTCCACCTTTTAAATTTTTCTTTTCTAATGTTTGAGATTCCATCTTTATATATTATTAGTATTAATCTTAGCTAAGATAATATTTTTTTGACTTTAAGTCAATATATTTAAACATTACTTAACAAATAATATATCATAAGTCCTATACCACGCTTATTATCATATAACTTAGAGTCAATTATAATATCCCGATACAACATTAACAACGCTTTTTTCTTTCGGCAAAATTGACCTATTTTTGACAACTAGATAAAAAATGCTATTATAGGACACAAAAAGTTTCTAAATGTCTGCTATTCGAAAAATTGTCATTGCCAACCGAGGAGAAATTGCGGTGCGGATAATTAAATCGGCCAAAAGATTATCGATTAAAACCGTGAGTATTTACTCCGATTTAGATCGGGCTAGTCCGCACGTTTTGATGGCAGATGAAGCCTTTCACCTGCCGGGTAAAACAGCCACGGAAACCTATTTGGATATGCATCAAATAGTGAAAATCGCAAAAAAAGCAAATGCCGATGCTATTCATCCGGGTTACGGTTTTTTAAGTGAAAATGCTGCTTTTGCCAACTTGGTAGAATCAAATGGTTTAAAATTTATCGGTCCTTCAGCGAAGTCCATTAAAATAATGGGTAATAAAATTGCTGCTAAAGAAGCGGTATCAAAATTTCAGGTGCCGCTAGTACCTGGTGATGATAAAGCTATTGAGGAAATCACCAAAGGTATTGAAATCGCTGAGCAAATCGGGTTTCCCATTCTGATTAAAGCGGCTGCTGGTGGAGGTGGAAAAGGAATGCGGGTGGTGAACAAAATTGAAGATTTCAACAATTCGTTCAAGCGAGCTGTGAGCGAGGCCAAATCAGCTTTTGGCGATGGTAGTGTGTTTATTGAAAAATACATAGAGGATCCCAAACACATTGAAGTCCAAATATTAGCAGACAATCATGGGAACATTATCCACTTATTTGAGCGCGAATGCAGTATACAACGAAGGCACCAAAAAGTCATGGAAGAAGCGCCTTCACCAACGGTAAATGAATCGCTTAGAGAAGCATTGGGCAAAGCAGCCATTGATGTAGCTAAATCGTGCCAGTACACCGGTGCAGGTACTGTGGAGTTTATCATGGATACCAGGAGCAACTTTTATTTCTTGGAAATGAATACGCGGCTACAAGTTGAGCATCCAGTAACGGAATTTATTACCGGTATTGATTTAGTTGAGCAACAAATCAAAATTGCAGAAGGTCATTCGCTTCAGTTGGAACAAGCAAATCTAACCTTTTCAGGACACGCCATTGAGCTGAGGGTTTATGCCGAAGACGCTCAAAATAATTTTTTACCCTCTCCCGGCAAACTGGTTACCTATTCCATCCCAACGGTCGATGGAATACGCGTTGACGACGGGGTCCTCGAGGGCTCCGAAATATCTGTATTCTATGATCCAATGATTTCTAAATTAATCGCTTATGGGAAATCCAGAAAAGAAGCAATCGAAAAGTTACTAGAAGGAATTGAAGCCTACGTTATTGAAGGCGTACAAACCACTTTACCTTTTGGTAAATTTGTTTTAAAGCATCCAAGCTTTATTGATGGAAGCTTCAACACGCATTTTGTGGAAGACCATTATCTGCCAACAATTAAAAATGAATTCAATCAGGAAATCAGCCTAGCCGGTAAAGTAGCTGCCTATTTATATAATCAAAACCTCAAGAAAGTAGTTTTGCCAAATAATTAGTTCCTCAAATAATTGGTTAAGAAGGAAAATGAAATCTTTTCCAACGTGGAGTAATCACCATCTATATGAAATAAGTCTTTCATAAGTAGTAATAAATCTTGTGTCCCGCTTTGGCCAGGAAAATAAACTTCTTTGTGATCGATAATGGTTTGAAGATTGGTAAACTCTGATTGTTTTTTGAATTGATTATGAATACGTTCGTAGAGTTCTATCCCAAACTGATCCCTTATCCATACAATCTCATCTTCATGTAAATCCAAATCTACATACGCTGCATAAAGAGAGGCATAAGTTAAAAATTCATCTTTGGAATTTAAGGTCATATTTGGTGGTATTAACGGTCATTCAACATTCAACTTTCCAAATTTGGTAGCCCCGACAGGAATCGAACCTGTATCTACGGTTTAGGAAACCGCTATTCTATCCGTTGAACTACGGGGCCTATTTTGTTATTGATGTACCTTCTTCCAGCTGCCGTTTTAAAGTATCTCTCTCTTTTAATGGCATCTTGCCTTGTATCAAAGCTTTCGAAATATACTATTTCCCAAGGACGAAATCCCTTTGTTGACTTAGTTTTTCCTGCGTTGTGATCGCTTAATCTTACATTCAAATTTTCACAACTTCCTTTATACCTTCTTGGGTAGCTAACTGATTGAATTACATAGGTATAATACATTCCTTATTAGGTTTTTACCTGCCGCTATTCCCCGCCCGTACCGAACGGTACGTTCGGGCGGGTATCCGTTGAACCCCGCCTGAACGATTTCAGTCGGGCAGGTACGGGGCCTATTTTGTTATTGATGTACCTTCTTCCAGCTGCCGTTTTGCCCAATCCTTCACTAATTAGCGCCAGATCAACACAATCAACCCATTTCAAAGCAATAAAGATAATACATCCATTATTTAATTAATTAGTTCTATTCCGATATATTAGACAAGAATATATTTTCAGAATCTGGCATGGAAGAATTTTACGATAAATTGCAAACCCTCACTGACGACCAGTTGAGGGATATTGTAAGGAATAATAGAGATAAATTTAAAAAGATCGCTCTGGAATCTGCTGATTTAATTTTAAAAGAGCCAGCATGTAAACCAGAATCTGAAGAAGTCCAAAAAATAATAAAAATGAAACCAACACTAAAAAACCTGAATGAGATTGAAGAAAGAGAAGTATGGCCCGGATTTCATGGTCGACTTATTCATACAGCTACCATGACTTTTGCTTTCTGGCGGGTAGAGAAAGGTGCTAGTATCCACGAACATCAGCATATTCATGAACAGGTAGTGAATATGCATGAAGGAGAATTTGAACTGGTAGTAAATGGCCAGGCTCAAATCTGTAAGCCTGGTGATGTATTTGTAATTCCGTCAAACGTTCCCCACTCCGGAGTCGCATTGACTGAATGTCGTATCTTGGATGTGTTTCAACCAGTACGCACTGATTACGTATTTGAAGATTAAAAAAACTCAATATGGCAAACCATCAAAACCATTCTACCTATTGGAAAAAAATATTCAATATGTAGCTATTCTTTTGGCGATTTGGTTTATCGTTTCTTTTGGATTTGGGATACTTTTTGCGGACACCTTAAACCATTTCAGAATAGGCGGTTTTAAACTTGGATTTTGGTTTGCACAACAAGGCTCGATCATCGTTTTTGTCATCTTAATCTTCGTCTATATACGCTTAATGAATATCCTTGATGCAAAATTCAAAACAGAACAATCCTCCGAAAACTAAACCATAAAAGACAAGACGCATGAGTGTACAACTGTGGACTGGCATTATCGTAGGGTTAACTTTTTTACTTTACATTGTAGTCGCGGTCCTGTCTCGTGCTGGATCCACATCAGAGTTTTATGTTGCAGGGAAAGGGGTAAACCCTATCTTAAACGGTATGGCTACAGCCGCGGATTGGATGAGTGCTGCTTCCTTCATCTCTATGGCAGGCTTGATTTCTTTTATGGGTTATCAAGGAGCTCAATACTTGATGGGTTGGACAGGCGGCTATGTTTTACTCGCGTTGTTGCTTGCTCCTTACTTGAGAAAGTTCGGAAAGTTTACAGTACCCGACTTTATAGGTGAGCGTTATTACTCACAAACAGCCCGCCTGGTAGCTGCGATCTGTGCACTATTTGTTTCTTTTACTTATGTCGTTGGCCAAATGAAGGGAGTAGGAATAGCCTTTTCAAGATTTCTTGAAATTGATTTTACCTGGGGGGTAATCATTGGTGTACTAATTGTTTTTTTCTACGCTGTATTAGGTGGAATGAAGGGCATTACTTATACTCAAGTAGCTCAGTATTGCGTACTCATATTTGCCTATCTGGTCCCGGCAATCTTTATATCTGTTCTTATGGTGAACAATCCTATTCCACAACTTGGGCTTGGTGGTACGCTTTCCGATGGAACTTATTTATTAGCCAAGCTTGACCAAATTTCTTTGGATTTAGGCTTTCAAGAATATACAATTTCCAACAAAAGTAAGACGGATCTATTTTTTGTAACGGCCGCTTTGATGCTGGGCACGGCAGGTTTGCCTCATGTTATTGTTCGATTCTTTACCGTACCTAAAGTCTCTGACGCTCGAAAATCTGCTGGGTGGGCGCTGTTATTTATTGCTATATTATACACCACTGCTCCGGCTATAGCTGCATTTGCCAGAACGAATTTAATTGAAACGGTAGACAACCAGGAGTATTCATCGCTTCCGGCCTGGTTTAACAATTGGGAAAAAACCGGTTTACTTTCTTTTGAGGATAAAAATAATGACGGTAAAATTCAATATTACAATGATACCAATCCTGCGATGACCCCTATTGCTGATTCAAAAGGATGGCAGGGCAATGAACTTACGGTTGACCGAGATATTATGGTATTGGCCAATCCGGAAATTGCCGCGTTACCTGCCTGGGTTGTCGCGCTGGTTGTTGCCGGCGGACTAGCTGCAGCATTGTCAACAGCCGCTGGTTTATTACTTGTCATATCTTCTTCGATATCACATGATATCCTAAAAAAATGGTTGCGCCCAAATATTAGTGAAAAACAGGAGCTAGCTGCTGCCCGTATTGCAATTGCTGTTGCCGTAGTAATTGCAGGCTGGGCTGGTATAGATCCTCCAGGGTTTGTAGCGCAGGTGGTTGCTTTTGCTTTTGGTTTGGCTGCTGCCTCATTTTTTCCTGCTATTGTTCTTGGGATATTTTCTAAACGAATTAATATGGCGGGTGCAGTATCTGGTATGATTACAGGCCTATTATTTACAGCGTTTTACATTATCTACTTTAAATATTGGGGTGGCACACCTGACCAATATTGGTTTGGTATTTCACCGGAAGGCATTGGGACTTTGGGTATGCTGATTAATTTTGCGGTAACACTAAGTATCAGTGCAATTACCCCTGCCCCACCCGCTCATATCGCCGATCTGGTAGAAAATATTCGGACTCCAGAATAATAAAATGATATGTTGGGAACAAATCTAAAAATGACTGTCAGGTTAATTTTTTCTAGTATTACGCTATTGCTAATATTCGCCTGTAGACAAAGCAATACATCTTTATCCAACAAGGACCTATACACAGAGGTCTTCTCAGTGCTTGAGGATGCAATCAAGTATGAAATAGATAGTAAAGAATTAAACTCAATATCGATTGTTTTGGTAGACAAAGATCAAATCATATGGAATCAAAGTTTGGGCTACAAGGACCTAAAAAAATCTGTACCTGCCACAACGGAGACAATCTATAGAGTGGGATCTGTTTCTAAACTTTTTACTGACATTGGCATCATGCAAAAGGTAGAAAACGGAGAGATGGATCTGGATGCACCTATAAGTACTTATCTACCTGATTTTAAGCTTAATAATCCTTCTCAAAAACCAATTACCTTGAGAATGCTCATGTCTCATCGCTCCGGCATGTTGCGTGAACCCAAGATAGGCAACTATTTCGATGACACCAATGACAACCTCCAAGCAACCGTTAAAAGTATATACGAATCAAAGCTCATTTATGAACCTGAAACAAAAACCAAATATTCAAATGCGGGCATTGCCGTAGCAGGATACATTTTAGAGTATTTATCCGATCAACCGTATGTTACTTATATGCAAGAACATATCCTTGATGTGATAGGTATGAGTCAAAGTGGTTTTGAACCAAATTCAACAATCAACGAAAATCTGGCTGAAGCCTCCATGTGGAGTTATGATCAAAGAATATTTCCTGCCCCTAATTTCCAGTTGGGTATGGCTCCGGCCGGAAGCCTCTACGCACCTATGAAAGATTTAGGACATTTTATGATTGCGATGTTTAATCAGGGAGTCGGGCAGAATGGAGAACTGATTAGTACAAAATCCTTAGAAGAAATGTGGACTCCGCAGTTCAATGGAGACTCCCTGGATGGATATGGAATTGGGTTTAGACTAGGAGATTTTAAGGGATATAAAAAAATCGGACATGGTGGAGCTATCTATGGCTTCTCTACTCAATTATCCGCAGTTCCAACCTTAAAAATTGGAGTAGCTTGTGCTTCATCTATGGACAATACCAACAGTGTGGTAAGCCGAATTACGGATTATGCTTTGGAGCTTATGCATGCAGCACAGATGGATAAAATGCTTCCTACATACCAGAAATCAGACCCTATTCCATTGAATAAAAAAATAGCGCTGTCAGGTTACTATGAAACGGAAGGAGCAGCTATTGAATTCGTCAGAAAAAACAATAATCTAGTGCTCATTTCTGATCAGTTCGAACTGAATCTCAAGATACTGGATGGCAAAATGATATCCGACGATCGAACTGATTTTGGCAGTATCAAAATTTCTGAAAATGAAGGAGATATCCAAATCAATGGAACCAATTTTATCAAATCTATTCCACCTAAAAAAAGTGAATATCCTGCAGATTGGGATAATCTGATCGGTGAATATGGTGATGATCATATGATCTTATACTTTTATGAAAACAAAGGCCATCTCTATGCTTTAATCGAATGGTTTGAAAAAGACAAATTGACTCAATTATCAAAAAATGAATTTGCGTTTCCAGAAACCGGAGGTATGTACCATGGTGAAAAGTTTATTTTTGAGCGAGGTAAAAATGATGTGGCTATACAAGTATCTATCGAAAATGGCCCAGTATTCCGTCGCCGAGAAATTGGTGCGAGCACCACTGAAACATTTAAGATACAACCGCTTAAAGAAATTGGGGAATTGAGAACAAATGCTCTGGCAGCTTCACCACCGGAAGAAAAAGGAAATTTCAAAAAATTTGATTTGGTTGATTTGAAATCCTTGGATCCCAGCATTAAATATGATATCCGTTATGCCAGTACCAATAATTTTATGAATAATAAATTTTATTCCCTCGCGAAAGCGTTTATGCAGCGGCCAGCTGCAGAAGCTGTAGTTAAGGCACATCAAAAATTAAAATCCCAGGGCTATGGATTATTAATACATGATGCTTATCGCCCCTGGTATGTAACTAAGATGTTTTGGGACGCCACTCCGGAAGATAAAAAGATATTTGTCGCTACTCCCGAATATGGTTCGAGGCACAACCGGGGTGCGGCGGTTGACCTTACTCTTTATGAATTGTCTACAGGTAACGTGGTAGAAATGGTTGCTGGTTACGATGAGATGACTGATCGCTCTTTCCCATTTTATGCCGGAGGTAACACCAGTCAACGTTACCACCGTACGCTTCTAAGGTCCACCATGGAGTTGGTAGGATTTACCATTTATGAATATGAATGGTGGCATTTTGATTTTCAAGATTGGAAATCATATGCCATTGGTAATACCCGGTTTGAGGATTTATAATTTGTCCCGTTTAAAAACGTTTTTCGGAATGACTTTGACTATCGAGAACCAGATTTATACTTGTTTTCTCCTATTCATATAATCCGGTTCAGCATTAGTACTTCAGGGCTTTGCTGGCAGTTCGAAGTTTATTTTGGGAATTCCTTTATAAGAATCTTCTTTTGGGATAACATTATTTCCTCAGCATTGCGTTTGCTCATCAGTTCTCCCAAATTATTAGGCAACACTTGCCAGCGCAGTCCAAATTTATCTATACACCAACCACATTGAGACTCTTCGCCATCTTGAGTGAAATAAATTCCAAAATTTATCAATTTCTTGCTGGTCTGCACAAGTGATTCTCAAAGCGAAAGCCCGTTAAATGAATGATGTTCTTTGGCGGTATTCATCAAAGAAAACTTTTGTCCAAAAATTTTCACTTCACAAATTTCTGTATTTCCGCTCGGGGTCGTACCGAGAGGCGTAATAGCCCTTCTTTAAAATCGTTGCCGAAAATATTTATATAGTATTCTATAACTTTTAGCATGTTGCCACCATCCGTACTAAAACAAAGGTGGGGAATGATTTTATTGTGATTGAAATTTAAATCTTAAAGGATATTCTATTTTAG
The DNA here is from genome assembly GCA_024639065.1 of Lewinellaceae bacterium. Taxonomy (GTDB): domain Bacteria; phylum Bacteroidota; class Bacteroidia; order Chitinophagales; family Saprospiraceae; genus JAHEJC01. The sequence continues at coordinate 20,705 of JAHEJC010000007.1, forward strand.
AAACCGTCCAAATTTATCAAAATAAAAAAATATGTCCTGATTTTTTACACAAATTCATTTCGAAATAAGATAACATAATCTTACATCATTTTCGAATGGATGTATTTATAGCTTTTGAATTCCATCTACCACCATTATCAGTTAAAGAATTACGCCCTGATTTAATTTTGACTTTTAAGAAATAAAATGATTTACATCTTAGCTATTGGTGATTTTCCGACACTTTTAAAAAGAAACATTTTCACCTTATATTTCATTAAATTAAAAAATATTTTCACCTAAAAATCTACTATCAAAAATCCAGAATTCATGGATTAATTAACGGTCTGGCCGATCGTTTTTCAATCTAAAAAATGGTATCTTTGCCTCCTAGTTTTATAGCATTTAGTTATTACATTTTTTCAATGAAAACCTAAATATTTTTAGAGATGACCTATCAAATCACAAGTCTTGAAGATTACCACGAAATTTATCAAAAAAGCATTGATGATCCTGAAGGATTTTGGGGGGAACAAGCAAAAACTTTTCAATGGAGAAAGCCGTGGAGCAAGGTGCTCGATTATGATTTCAAAGATTACAATGTTAAGTGGTTTGAAGACGGAAAATTAAATATTACTGAAAATTGCCTGGATCGTCATTTGGCCACCCGCGGAGACCAGGTGGCCATTTTATGGGAACCTAATGATCCTGCTCAACCCAGCAAAACTTACACCTATAGACAACTTTATGAAGCGGTAAACCGCACTGCAAATGCCTTAAAAGCGAATGGTATTAATAAGGGCGACCGGGTTTGTTTTTATATGCCCATGGTACCAGAATTAGCTATCTCCGTTTTGGCTTGTGCTCGAATAGGAGCCATTCATTCTGTAGTTTTTGCAGGATTCTCGGCAATTGCTTTGGCGGATAGGATTAAAGATGCGACTTGTAAAATGGTCATTTGCTCAGACTTTAATCATCGTGGAGTAAAAAGTATACCGGTGAAAGCAGTGGTTGACGAAGCGCTAAAAATGGGATGTGACAGTATTGAGACGGTTTGGGTGCATCGCAATACTGGTGATCAGGTTGAAATGGTGTCCGGCCGCGATAAATGGTGGCATGAAGAAGTGAGCAATCAATCAACGGATTGTGCAGCTGAAGAAATGAATGCGGAAGATATCCTTTTCATTCTCTACACAAGTGGGTCCACTGGCAAGCCAAAAGGAGTCGTTCATTCCTGTGGTGGTTATATGGTCTTTACTTGTTTTACTTTCAAAAATGTTTTCCAATATAAAGATGGAGATATTTATTGGTGCACAGCGGATGTGGGCTGGATTACCGGGCATTCCTATATTATTTACGGTCCGCTTCTAGCAGGAGCCACTTCTATGATGTTTGAAGGGGTACCTACTTATCCCGATGCTGGTCGATTCTGGGAAATATGTGAAAAACACCAAGTGAATCAATTTTATACGGCTCCTACGGCTATCCGAGCTCTGATGGCACAGGGAGATGAATATGTTACTAAGTATGATTTGTCGTCCATAAAAGTACTGGGCACGGTCGGTGAACCAATTAATGAAGAAGCCTGGAATTGGTACAACGAATTAGTCGGTAAACGAAAAGCACCGATCGTGGATACCTGGTGGCAAACAGAAACTGGTGGCATTATGATTTCATCTTTGGCGGGTGTGACACCTCAAAAACCCACCTATGCTACTCTCCCTATGCCTGGTGTACAACTCTGCTTGATGGATCCTGACGGTAATGAATTAAAAGAAAATAACATAGAAGGATTGCTTTGTATTAAACATCCATGGCCTGCAATTTTGCGTACTTTATATGGAGATCATGATCGATGCAAACAAGTTTATTTCTCTACGTTTAAAGGTTATTATTTCACAGGTGATGGTGCGAAACGAGACGATCAGGGTCAATATAGAATCATAGGTCGTGTCGATGATGTAATCAATGTATCTGGGCACCGAATAGGAACGGCTGAAGTTGAAAATGCGATTAACCAGTTTGGCAGTATTGTTGAGTCAGCAGTGGTGGGTTATCCACATGATATTAAGGGTCAAGGTATTTATGCTTATGTTATTACCAAAGAAGATGTTCAGGATGAAGCACAGTTTATCCATGAACTGAGATCCATTGTCACCAAAGAAATAGGCCCAATTGCTAAACCGGATAAAGTTCAAATTGTAACCGGATTACCCAAAACTCGGTCTGGTAAAATTATGCGGCGGATTTTGAGGAAAATTGCAGCTGGAGATACTTCTAATTTAGGGGATACTTCTACTCTATTAAATCCGGATGTGGTGGAAGCTGTCAAGCTGGGTGCAAAATAATCTTCGGAGGCTCATGATTACGCATCCCAGAAACCACTATATGACTGGTCTGACCGAATTAGGTGGGTAGAAAAATATATTAGCTTAAATCCATTAAATCCCTAAGTATATAGCATTGATTATACTTTGTCAGACCTATTTTAGGATAGTAATTTACCGCGGCCGGAGCAGCTAATAAAATTAACAAAGCATCAGGGCTTGCTTGTTTGGTCCGTTTTATCAGCTCTTTGCCAATTCCCATATTTTGATAGGCTTGGTCAACAGCTAGATCAGAAAGATAGGTGCAATAAGAAAAATCAGTAAGAGAACGAGATACCCCTATCAGTCTACCATTGTCTCTTGCGGTTACAATCAAGTTTCCATACTTTAGCATCTTTTCCAATATCGACGGCCTATCGATAGGTCTTCTTTCTCCTAAAGTCGAATTAATTAAAATGGTTCTGAATTCTTCGAGGTTTAAATTTTCTTCAATTTGATACGCTATCATGATTGAATTATTTTGAAGGTCTGGCCAATAGTCTAGCCAATCTTTATTGATAAATGTTTAATCGATTAAAGATAACTACCCCAACCCAATCAAGCACAACTGCCTAAATTTTAACCTTGCTGCACACCTACACCCATTATGAAGAGAAAAAAGCTTAGTCTATCTATGGAAGTGTTGACCTATAAAGTCTAACGCATCGATAATACCTGAACGCCAATAAGACCAATTGTGAGCACCATCCCGAATTCTAAATTCATGAGGAATTTCCAAATCACGGAGCAAGATATGCATTGAAGCATTCCCCTTATATAATAAATCTTCATCGCCGCAATCAAAATAATAATGTACTTTTTTTAACTCATCAACTTTCTTAGCTTTTATAATTTCAAAAGGATTATTGTTGATCCAATGATCAGTAAGACGGTCCTTTCCATCTAAATCTTTTCCATACATTAAGGCTTCCTTTTCATTCCATCGATCCATGTCGTGTTGAATAACTTCTTCCCGAGTATAAATTGCTGCACTAAGAGGTGCGGCAGCAATAAACTGTTCCGGATGTTTTAAAGCATATAATAAAGTGCCATAACCTCCCATCGATAGTCCTGCGATGCCTCTGTATTGTTTTCCAGTTCTAACACGATATTTAGACTCAATATGCGGCATAAACTCTTGAAAAAAATAATCTTCATACCGATACATGTGATCATGATCATTAATGTACCACGTCACTCCTGCATCGGGCATAGCAATGATCATTGCAGGTATATCCCCATTTCGAATAGCACTGTTTACTAGATGATCTATTTGACCAAATTGGGTCCATGCCGTTTCATCATCTGTGTAACCATGCAACAAATAGACGATAGGATACAACTTTGTGGAAGAATTATAATCTGGTGGAAGATAAACTGAATAGGCCATCTCTTTGCCCATTATCGAGCTGGCAATTTTTAGAGATTCATGAACTTGTGCCTTGACCTGCAAACCATAAAAAAAAGAAAAGATCAATATGAGTATTATGCCCCGTATTTTATTCACTCCAATTATCTTTTAGAATAATATTAATTCAATAAACTTTTGAATCTAGGACGGTGAGGAGTAAGGTCTCCTAGTCTCGCTTTTTTGTTTTCTTCGTAAGCACTAAAGTTTCCTTCAAAAAAGATTACTTGTCCTTCATCCTCATAAGAGAGAATATGTGTCGCCAGACGATCTATAAACCATCTATCGTGAGAAATCAACAATATACACCCAGCGAAATTTTCTATGGCTTCCTCTAAAGCACGCAAGGTATTCACGTCAATATCATTAGTAGGTTCATCCAGTAACAATACATTACCACCTTCTTTGAGGGTCATGGCCAAGTGCAAGCGGTTTCTCTCCCCTCCAGATAATATACCCACCTTTTTCTGTTGATCGGAGCCAGCAAAATTAAATTTACTGAGATAGGCTCTTGCATTTATTTCGTTATTCCCTACTTTGATGAATTCATTACCTTGACTGATCACTTCATAAATTGTCTTATCTGGCACCAAATCTTTGTGAGATTGATCAACATAAGCGAGTTTAACCGTATCCCCTATTATTATTTTTCCTTGGTCAGGATGTTCATCACCCATTATCATGCGAAACAAGGTAGACTTACCCACTCCATTAGGTCCAATGATGCCGACAATAGCATTTTTGGGGACTAATACTGATAGATCGTCTATAAGCAGCCGGTTTCCATAACCTTTACTTATATGTTGAATATCAATTACCTGATCCCCCAGTCTTGGTCCTGGTGGTATAAAAATTTCTAATTTAGACTCCTTTTCCTTCACCTCAGCATTACTTAGGGACTCGTATGCACTTAATCTGGCCTTTCCTTTTGCTTGTCTAGCTTTCTGACTCATACGCGACCATTCTAATTCACGCTTCAATACTTTTTGTCTTTTGGACTCCGCTTTTTCTTCATTGGCCAACCGATTACTCTTTTGCTCTAACCAAGAACTGTAATTTCCTTCCCAGGGAATGCCTTCCCCACGATCCAATTCCAATATCCAACCGGCCACATTGTCCAAAAAATATCGATCGTGTGTCACAGCAATTACGGTTCCCGGGAATGATTTAAGGAATTGTTCCAACCAGTGAACACTCTCTGCATCGAGATGATTGGTAGGTTCATCCAAAAGGAGAATATCCGGTTTGCTGAGTAACAACCTACACAATGCTACCCGTCTGCGCTCCCCGCCGGAAATGACACTAATTTGGGCATCATCAGGAGGGCAGCGCAATGCTTCCATAGCTATTTCTAAAGTATGATCCAGGTCCCAAGCATTGAGATGATCCATTTTTTCTAACCATTCTCCTTGCTCTTCAATTACCTTCATCATTTCCTCATCTCCCATAGGCTCTGCTAATTTGGCAGAAACAGCTTCATAAGATTTTACCACATCCACGATATGTTGGACCCCTTCCTGAACGACTTCCTTAACCGTTTTGGTTTCATCTAAAATGGGCTCCTGATGTAAATAACCAATTTTGTATTCTTTGTCAAAGGTCACTTTTCCTTGATAATTGGTATCCTCACCAGCAATAATTTTTAATAAGGAAGATTTGCCTGATCCATTCAGACCAAGAACACCAATTTTTGCTCCATAAAAAAATGAAAGCCATATATTATTTAATACCTGCTTGGATGGGGGGAAAATCTTACTAACTCCCTCCATGGAAAATATTACTTTTTTATCTGACATACCGAATATGGTTATTTTTTTGAGGATGCAAAAGTAAAGAAACTTAATCAATTCAGATAATGATCGCTTCGTTGGAATAAGTCAAATTGATACGTTGAAAAAAATGCGGTGGCTTTCAAGCAAACGCTGCTATAAATCGCCCCTAGAGGGCTAGCTCACTATATACCACTAAAATGAGTAATCTTTAATGACCATTCATGCTGGATAATCCTTTTTAGTAGGTTCCATTTTAAATCGTTAACAACTTTTGGAGAGTATCGCATTGACAGAAAAAAAATTGGATTTTGCACCCTAATATTTACCTTTGTGCCCTTATGAAGAAATCCATTTTGTATAGTATCCCTATGTTAAAATGTCCTAGATGCAGAACGGGAGACTTATTTCCGAAATTAGTTATCTCCAAACCATTGGACATGCACGAATCTTGCAAGATTTGTCATCAAAAATTTGTTTTGGAAACTGGCTTTTATTGGGGTGCCATGTTTATAAGTTATTCTATAAGTGCTTTTACTTTGTTTGGAATGTTAGCCCTTTTTCTTTTAGTACTTAAATGGTCCTTCAATGCAGCCTTTATAATTGGGGTGATTATCCTATTTATCTTTTATCTTTATATAGTAAGAATAAGTCGAAGCGTATGGATTCATTTTTTTGTTAAATATGATCCTTTAATGATTAATAATCAATCGAGATGAAATTAGCTATTGTACTGAGTTTATGTTTTATATCCACAATATCTTGTCAATCAACATCCTCAAACGAGGGTGAACAGCGCATATCGCCGATCGTTCAGGTTAATGTGGATCAATTCAAAACGCTGATGAACACCACTACAGATTACATTCTTTTGGATGTAAGAACCCCTCAAGAAACAGCCTTAGGAAAAATCGAAGATGCCTTGGAGATTGATTACAAAAGCCAGGAATTCGAATCATCTGTTAATCAACTCGATCCTAATAAAGTGGTATTGATTTATTGCCGAAGTGGAAAAAGAAGCATGAAAGCAGCAAGAGTTCTTGAACAAAAAGGGTTTAAAAAGATTTATAATCTAGATGGAGGATTCCTTAAATGGAACACAAAAGATTGAATACCTATGAGTTTGTGGGAAACCATTTCAAATAGCTATTTGGGTTATTTCAATTATATATTAACTGAAATCACCCATCCCGGTTGGCATAATTACTTTTATGCGTTAGTGGTTGTTTCTTTATTCTTCTTAATCTTGGAATGGATTAAACCTTGGAGGAAATCCCAGTCTCGGTTCCGGAAGGATTTCTGGTTAGATTTTTTCTACATGTTCTTCAATTTTTTTCTTTTCTCACTCATTATATATAATGCGGCCTCCGATGTAGTTGTAAACTTTTTCAATAATGGCATTTTATCTTTAACAGGATTTGATTTGCAAGCATCTAATCCCATGCGTTTTTGGCCATTGTGGGCTATCTTATTAACTGGGTTCATTGTACGGGACTTTGTTCAATGGTGGACCCATCGACTTCTTCATAAAATCCCAAGGCTATGGGAATTTCATAAAGTACATCATTCGGTGGAAGAAATGGGATTCGCGGCGCACCTCAGGTATCACTGGATGGAAACTATTGTTTATCGTTCTATTGAATATATACCCCTTGCCTTGCTGGGAATAGGTCTTTACGACTTCTTTATCATCCATATATTTTCACTGGCTATTGGTCATTATAATCATTCAAATCTTACCGTGAATAAATACACCACAGGAGGTATTTTGGGATTCCTTATTGGTTTGGTTATTGCTTTCAGTGCATTTGAAACCAATATCCTTCCAGTAGATGTTGGGATTATCAATCAACTTTTGGTGATAGCAGGATGCACCATTTTGGGTATTCTGATCTTCGGACCAATTATGAAGAAATTATTTAACAATCCCGAAATGCATATATGGCACCACGCCATGGAATTACCCGCGGAAAGAAAACTAGGTGTAAACTTTGGAATTTCTTTAGCGATATGGGACTATATTTTTGGAACCGTTTATATTCCGCATGATGGTCGAGATATACCATTGGGATTTCCAGGCATAGATGCTTTTCCACATGACTTTATGCATCAGGTAACTCATGGGTTTCAGTCTATTTCGAAGGAATAATCTCTGTTTTTTCCGCAAAATACTGAGCAAATTTTTGCATTTCATTTGCAAGTTCACCATTATTCGTAGCACGGATATAGGTGTCGGCTAAAGCTCTAATTGTGTGGTAAACAAAACGATCCATCTCAACCACTTGCATTTCTTCTGTCCAGAGATCAATTTTTAGCGTATCCCGAGACTCGAGCTCAAAAAGTGACAGTAAGAATGCCTTACACTCGTTCCATTTTCCATTCTTGTCGGAGGCTGACCACCGAATAGATGCCGGAATATTCTTCTCATTTAAAGCAACTTCTATGTTTATACTTGATGTTTTTTTATTCATTTATTTTATCATTTTCATGTTAAAGACAGATAATTGAAGACAGGATAATTTATTTTCTTAAATCCTTGGATCGATAATATGCATCTGAAAGCTTTTGTAAAGCATGGCTGGGATAAATGTGTAGTCCTGGATTTAACTGTTGAGCTGCATGAATCATTGCTTTTGCCACGACTTCGGCCTCTACGGGTTTATATTTAGTTAAGAGTCCGCCGGAAATTCGATCCAAAACGTTGCCAATCTTTCCTGCAGCTTGTTCCCCAAATCGCTGGGTAGGTCGTTTTCCTAACAACACCGATGGCTGGAATAAATGAGTCGCCCAAAACGGTAATTTCTTAATTTCATCCTCCAGATAACCCTTAATTTTATTATAAAAAAACAAACTATCAGCATTCGCACCCACTGAGCTCACCAGTAATATTTGGTTAAACCCTTTCTGAGATGCCATCTTAGCAAAAGTTAAGTTATAGGTAAAATCTACTTTGATGAATTTCTTCTTTGAACCAGCATCCCTGATCGTGGTTCCTAAACATATATACAAGTCATCGCCATTAAATTGAGCATAAATTTTCTCTAACTGCTCAAAATTTACTTGAATATGGCGATGTTTTGGATTTTTAGGAATCATTGATTTCCGAGCGATGGTAATTATTTGATTATAGGCCTTATGCTGGATTAAATATTTTAAACAATAGCTGCCTACCAATCCAGTAGCACCAATAAGTACAGCCGTTTTTGCGCTTCTATCTATCTCAACCGTCATAAAGTAAAGGTATAAAAATTAATTCCTGCCCCGGCCCAGCAATTTTCTGATTTTTAAATAAATCTAATCTATAAGGAAGCTCATTTCCCACAATTTATTAATTCACTAAGAATCCAATTACCTAGTCATTAATTCTTAATACATCCTGAAATAAAAATTTATTTCAAAAATAGGAGATAAGCACCAACCTTTCATAGCAAATCTTCGTGTATTGAAATATAGGCGTGTTTTGCATGCTTATAAGAGGAGCAATAAAGTTGACTTTTGATGACACCACCTATCTAAATTTTTTGAACATTTTGAGTTTTGATTGGAAAGTCTGTCCGTTCCGAGAGGTCTCGTTGATGGACTTTTCCTTTTTTTTAACCAGGAGATGCCCAGCCTAGAATAGGGGCAACCTTAAATCCTTCTTGCTTTAATAATCTGAGGATTCCATAATTACCACTTAAATGTGCTGCTCCAATAGCAATGAATGATGGTAATGATAGAATCATCTTTGATATGGTTTTGACCATTTCCCGATTTCGATCATACAGTAGTAAGCCACGAATTTCTCCGAGCTGTTTTTTAGTTTTTTGATATAATGCATCAATCTGCTCAAGATGATAGTTCTGGACAATCTTTTGAATCTCGCGCTGATATTTATTAACATTTTTCCCAATTGATAATAAAGACTTTATTTGAAACTCCAACGACATCGAATGCATAATCTGAAATTGTTTTTCAAATGATTCCACACCCTTACATTCTTTGTTACGTTCTTTAGCCAGGTTCCATAGGTGCTGATCCAGCGTGACCTTCCCATCAATTGTCAATAAGGTTTCCGTTATTAATTGAATAGTCATCAAGGGTGGGAAATGATCAAAATATCGTATATCAAAATTGAAGGCCTTCTTTAAAATGGCCCTTAGCTTGGTATATTGATTATGTCTTAAAGTATTTTTTAAAGAAAAATTTCTTAATATTTGATCGATTGAAAAGTTTGACAGGCTATCCGCATCGAGATCCATTTCCAGCGCAAATAAAGGACAAGACTCAATATAAGGAATAAGCATCCTACATCTATCAATAATTGCTTTGTTCTTGACATGCATCGTACCAAACAAAAAAGAGGGAGATTCGACTCCCTCCTTTTCTATTTTCCAAAGCAGTGAATTTCTATTTCTGCTCATTATAGGATAGCTTTAAATATCATCACCATAATCAAAAGGTAAGACCTTGGAGTCTTTAACCGTTGATAAGGTCACCAATGTTTTAAGGCGTTCGATTTCTTCTATCTGAGATAAAGTCTTAAATAAAAGTTGCTCATAAGTGGGAATATCCGCACAGACGATTTTAATCATAAAATCTGCTTCTCCGGTAATAATGTAGCATTCGGTGATTTCCGGAATTTCTTGGATTTTAGAAATGAATGAATTAAGTGCATCTTCTTTTTTCCAAGCTAGTGAAACCAGCACAAATGTTTTTACATTGAGACCAATTGCATTTGGATTAACCTCAGCGTGATAACTGTTAATAATACCGCTTTGTTCTAATTTTTTAACTCGCTCTAACGTAGGTGCAGGCGATAAATTAATTTTCTTGGATAGGTCTAAGTTTGTGATCTTACTATTCTCTTGTAAAATTTTAACAATTTTCCGGTCTATCCTATCAAGTTTCATATCTGACATAATGCTAATTTATGCTATTACATGATTTAATACTTATTAAATATATAATAATTCAAGTTAGAAGGCCTTATTAGGAACAATCGAATATCGGACAAAGATAAAAATCCAAATAGAATTCACTTTCAATCTCAATCTCCTGATGGTAAAACTTCAATCTAGATTTACCATTTTCTATTTGATCATTTACCATTATGGAAATACACCCATATTAATATAATCATTTCCTATTTTTTCCAGCGCAGTAATAAATGCTGCGGTACGCAAATCCTTTACATTTCTTTTTCGTTTATAGACATTTCTGAATTGGTGATAGGCTGTTACCATAGTTTCTTCTAATCCTGACCTAACCAGATCAATTTCATCAGCACCTTTAACCAAGAACTTTTTTTCTTTATTATTTGCTGACTTTCCTGTTTGTTTTTCTACAAAACCTACCAGGTTTTCATAGACATTTTGATCAAATCGTTTTTCCATTCGACCAAAACGCATGTGTGAGAGATTCTTCAACCATTCAAAATAAGAAACGGTGACTCCGCCGGCATTTAAATACATATCCGGAATGATAATAGTTCCTTTTTTCAATAATATCTCTTGAGCATCGGCAGTAACCGGGCCGTTGGCAGCTTCAGCAATTATTTTTGCCTTAATCCTTTTGGCGTTGCCTTTGTGTATTTGATTTTCTAAGGCAGCAGGAATTAAAATGTCACATTCGAGTTCCAGGGCTGCTTCTCTTGATTCAAGATTTTTCGCTCCATTAAAACCTAAGATGCTGCCAGTGCTAGATCTATGTTTACACAGCTTATCTATATCTATTCCCTTGGGATCATATATTGAGCCCTCATATTCTGAAACAGCAATGATCTTTGCACCGCCTTCGTTCCTACAAATGATACCGGCATATCTTCCCACATTGCCCAATCCTTGTATCACTATGGTTTTACCCTCCATTCCTGGTTCCATTCCAATTTTCTTGACATCTTCTTCGATCGACAACAATTCCTTAAGTCCGTAATAAACACCTCTTCCGGTAGCTTCTACCCTGCCCCGAATGCCATTTTGATGTACAGGTTTTCCAGTAACACAAGCTATCGAATCGATGTCTCCTCCTTTAAATACATTGTAAGTATCCAGAATCCAAGCCATCTCTCGACCTCCGGTACCATAATCTGGTGCTGGAACATCAATACCGGGTCCAATGAAATTTTTCTTAATTAATTCACTGGTATATCTGCGCGTAATCCTTTCCAACTGATCTTCAGTATATTTCCAGGGCGTAATTTTTACTCCTCCTTTGGCCCCTCCAAAAGGAACATCAACTAATGCACATTTGTAGGTCATTAATGATGCAAGCGCCATAACTTCGTCTTGAGTCACGTGCGAGCTATACCGGATTCCTCCTTTTGTTGGCAAGCGGTGATGACTATGTTGGACCCGATAGGCTTCTATCACTTTGATTTGTCTGCCAATTTTTACTGGAAAGCGTAACTGCAAGACAGAATTGCATTCTCTAATCTGAGAGAGTAATCCCTTAGGCATTGTGGTTAATGCTGCAGCTCGATCAAAATTTCGCTGCACACTTTGATAAAATGTTGACATGTATTTATTGTTTAATTATTGGTATATCTTTTTCTAATTTCTTTAGTCGTCGATCCATCCGAACCAGAAAATAAACCAGTCCTAAAAATATTAAGACAATTACCCCGACCACCACATACATCTTTCCAATGTTGTTATTAAAATCATTCGCTATTTCCTGGCTCCATATACTTTCACTATCAAATAGAATAAATGATATTAAAAAGAAACTATTAAGAAAAGGTCTTTTATTCATATTTATGAGACTTCACTTTTAATCAATTTAAGTATTCGCTTTTTCTAGAAATAATTCATTAACACGATGATACCTATACAATAAATTTGCCATCCATAATCCCATTAACATCCAGCCAACCACCGCTGGATAAAACACCATTCGCATCGTATTATCTAAATCATCGGAGCCCAACGCAGGATTACCACCATTACCAGGATGAAGACTATCTACTAATCTTGGAATAACAAATAATAATGGAATAAGTGCCACAAAAGCAAAGATGTTGTATGCTGCAGCAATCCTCGACTTTTTATCATTATCATCTATAGATGACCGCAGTACAAAATAGGCCAAATAAATGAGTAATGCTACTGCTGACATATTTTGTTTTATGTCAAAACTCCATGGTGCACCCCAAGTATAAGTCGCCCATAACATTCCAGTAACTAATCCCATCATTCCAAATAAAATGCCCACCTCAGCATACGACCTGGCTTGTTGATCAAATCGTATACCACCAACGCGTAAATGTTGGATACTGCGAATCATAGAAAGCAAGAATAATAATATCATAGCAAACCAGAGACTCACATGGAAATATATATTTCGAATCGTTTCTTCTAAAATCTTTCGATATGGGAACTTAAAAAAAGTTGCTTTTTCTAACTTAATTTGATCAAGCGGTATCCATTGAGGAACGGAAGCTGAGACTTCGTCCGTAGATAAAAATAAAGCACCTGGTAAAATTGAATTTCCATCTTTTTGGTTATTGATGACTAAAGTTAGATCCTGTATTCCCGGAGTTCCAGGCGTAATTTTCGGAAAATTAAACAAAGCCTTAATTTTTTGATCGCCAACCACCTCGACACTAGTAGCTTTAAGCAGATGATCATGTTCTCCTTTCAAAAACACAGTAGGTTTGGAAGATGAATAATGCGTATTGTAGGTCCAGATATCTAAAATTTGTTGGTTCCCAGCTACTACTTTTATTGGCGAAACCTTTTTAATACCAGGCCCAAGAGGAACTAATAGCCCTGCAATAAATGAATAGACAATTAATGATACTGCTAATATTTTAACCCACGTTTTCATTCTATTCCTTCCATATTATGGGAAACAGCCATAAAGATAAACCTAATAATATCAAGCTTATTGCTCCCAAAATTAAAAAGTCAGTCTTATACGTGGGTTCCATGACTAAACCCATCGTATTTCTGCTAAGCTTTACTAGGGTCAACACAATAGGAATAACTACCGGTAAACCCAGAATTGCCATCAAAGTAGCACTCTGTTGACCTTGAACTGAAATAGCAGAAATAAATGTCAATGCAATTGAAAGTGCCAGACTTCCAGCGATAATAACCCCCAGAAACATACCAACTTCGTCCACCATGTTTGCCGTAAATATGCTCAATAAGGCAAATGTGATGAGTGCCATCAACAACGTAAGTAAAAAATTATAGATCACTTTTGACACCAAGACAATATATGGATCAACTAGCTGAAAATAGTATAACTTCCGTCTTCCACTCTCTTGCAAAAATGATTTTACCACTCCATTTAGAATACCAAACAATAGAATTATCCAAAATAAACTATTCCAAGCCTCCGCTTCTATGTTTGAAAATGAAAGAAATACAATAAATGTTGCGGTGATAATATATAGGATGATGCCTCCTAACGAAAATTTATTTTTCCAATCTATGGACCAGTCTTTTTGAATGTATCGCAAGACCTGGTTCAGTGTAAAATCACTCATGCAGTAAAGATATGTAAAACCCTCAAAAATGGCTGTTGAGATTGACTGGTTTCTAGTTTTTTACAAATAAATATTTATTGAGTCAAAAATTTCTACAAACCAAGTTTTTATCCAGTGATATTTCCCTAATATTTTCACAATATTTTTATATTTATAGATCTGATCATAATGAACAAGGAATTGGTTAATTTTTAAACACTTGCCGCAAAAAAATCTATAAAATGACGAAAGAGTTAACACTATTGACGATTAAGGAAGAAAGGATTTGCAAACAACTTATTAATAATATTGCTCCACATAGTCAGCGTGCTCAAGCACTACTTGCCCTGAATAAAGGACATTCTCAAACACAGGCTGCGGCAGAATCAGGATTAACCCCTGGTCAAGTAAGTTATTGGTTAGCAAAATTCAAACAACAAAGAATTTCTATATTTCCAGAATCCATACTGAATCCCACCGAAGATACTTCTGAATTTATTGGAGAGAATACTACTGAAGTAGCAGAAGTGGCCCTTGAGGCTGATGATTCTTCTAGTAATCCTACAATTGATTTGAATAATATCGAATTACCAAATAAAGAGAAGAAGAATAAAAAGAAGAAGAAAAAGAAGAAAAAAAAGCGGGAAAAACTTAAAGAAAAAGAGAATAAAATGGGAAAGAAAAAGAAAGCCAAAAAAGGCAAGAAGAAGGATTTAAAAAAAGGCAAAAAAAATAAAAAAGGTAAAAAGGGTAAAAAATAAGTCTACAAGCCTGGACAATTAGTAGACTCCATTATTTTATTGAATTGATGCACATCCCGTTTGTCATGAGTTATAGTAGTGCGTAATATTTGATGCAATTTCAAATACACCCAGAGTCCTGTTCGTCATCAATACTTACATTGTGAACTATTGCTTAAAGCGGCTTTCAGGTTTTACTACAAACGCCAAAGACAATGGCAAGGGATTATCTGACCTGGAATCATAACCAAAACAAATCACTGGCTACTGGCTTATAATAGTTGTTTGCCAAATACAGGATGCGGATATTGCCTTCCCTATAGACAAAAGATTTGGTAATAGTACTGCACATAAAGTCCTGCCAAAATTTGCATTCTAATCACTCCTTTAAATTAGCCCAGAAATGATAGTTAGGACTATTTTTTCTTTTTTCTGGATGATTTGAATATACCACCACTAAATCCACCAATACCCAATAAAAATCCAAAGTCATACCATCCACCATTATTATTTACCGCATACATAGTAACTTCATCCGATATCAGTGATATAATAAATGTAATTGGAGCCAGAAATCCATGTAACAACCCATAAAGAAAGCCACGTTGTTCAGCAATAGCTACACAAGAATCGATCGATTCCGGATTGGCACAGGAACTAACCAAAAAGACCATCACCAGGATTGTGAAGATTGAGATGTATTTAGTTTTCATAGACATGTTTTGTTTTCTTATACATTATGGTACACTAAGTTAAGATGGAAAGAAATTATGATCGACCAATAAGCTTTGGAACTCGATAAGAAGTATATTTAAATTCTAACTTCAATATATAATACCAAGGCTCAGGCCACTACCCACAGGACATAGTTGACTTAAAAATCGAATAGAATAAACCAACACCTGGTAAACCATTATCCTTTCAAACTATCACATTAACTTTCTCCAAACATTCCATCACCATCCGATAAAATTCCGGATGGGACTGCCAGGTCTTGCCAGTTACTATTTTCTCATGTTGGGTTGCCTCCTCCTTTTCTACATAGGTACCACCAGCCGCTTCAACTTCAAAGCGAATGTTTTCATAACAGGATACGGGTTGATCGTTAAGCAAATCAGCTGCTGCCAAAATCTGAACGCCATGACAAATGGCAAAGATATGCTTGTCTTCATCAGCGAAAGATTTAACGATTTCAATAACTTTAGCATTATGCCTTAAGTATTCCGGCGCTCGTCCACCAATGATCAAGACCGCCACGTAGTTAGCCGGATTTACTGAATCAAAAGAGATATCCGACTCCACCCGATAGCCAGGCTTCTCTATATAGGTATCCCATCCCGGTTCGAAATCATGCATCACTAGGTTAAGCCTTTTCTTTGCGGGGGCCGCTATTATCGGCTTAAATCCTGCTTCTTTTAAGCGATGGATTGCATATAATGTTTCGTAACTTTCTCCGGCATCCCCGGTCATTATTAACAGGTTTCCTTTATGGTCCATTTGCAATTTATTTATTGTCAGAACTAAAAATAATCATTATCCAATTTTCTAAATTTGATTATCGACGTGAAGCCCAAAACGATCGTCGTAAGTATCAGTAAAGCTAATCATCATAAATGAGAATCAAGGTTAACCTAATATTAAATCCAGGATAATGCAATAGGAGGTTTGATAAGTCATGTCAAATACAAACCTACCAAAGCAACTCAACCACTTTAGGGTTGGTGCATTCTTTATTAATTACATCCTTCGGTAATCGGATGGATTTACTCCATATTGTTTTCTGAAACAAGTAGCAAAATAGGAAAGGTTTGGAAATCCAACCTGATAACTCACTTCAGTGACATTCGCTTCACTTTCTTGAAAAATACGCGCTGAATTAGTAATACGAACTCACCGGATCATTTCAGAAGCAGAAAGACCCAACTCAGATTTTAATTTTCGGTGCAATTTAATTCATCTTAAAAACATTTTTTTAGCAAACTTATTGACGGAGAAATCCGAATTAGCCAAATTAGAGTTGATCAAATCAATACTCCTTAGGACCAACTTACTAGCTTGTATCGTCGGAGTATTTTTTATTAGCTTATCTTTTTGTTTCTCCTGCCCCCATTTTTTTTCTCTCATAACAACTCCTGGATTTCATATCGCTGTACCACAGCTCGTTCTAACTGATACTGCATTTTTGTAGAAATGCCAATCTTGAAAAAGGCCAATTCCACGACTAGCCTAATAGGAATAATCAGATTCGGATCATTCAACAAATGAGAATATTCTCCGGGCTCTGATAACTCCCTGTTGGTACCAATCAATAATCCTATTACAAAAACCATAGAAAATATAAGAAATAACGGGCAGATGAATCCCATTCCTTGAGCAATTTAAAGCAAATGAAGAGGACAGCCAGGAAGAACAGAAAACTCTGAGTGAGGAAGAGGTACATCGAAATCAATAAGTTCCCAGCGATGAACACACGAAATTTGTAAACCAGGTAAATGGTTTCCTCAAACTGGTCCCGGAAAAACAGAGCCTGAACCACACTACTCGGTTGGACTGGCACTTGATCCTCGTAACAGCCATGTCGTTTATTTATCCCGGAAAGTAGACAAAGTATTTGAAATTGAAAAATGGGATACTCCAGATCTGGGAATAACTTGGAAAAGTACTCCTATCACTAAACGCTCAACCTATGACCAGGTAAGACCTGTGGTCCCCAGAAATATGACCCAGAAAGATAAAACAGTAGTACTTTGGATGGAAAACAGGAAATAGGTGTATTATACAGATTATGATTGTCCAATAAAATTAAAAGTGGAATGTAGGGATCAACGGAAAAAATTAATTAATATAGATTTAAAGCCGGCTTTTTCATAGTTCTTGCTATTTTACCATTTGATTAAACTACTTCAACTACGATGAATACACTGCTAAAATATTTCATTTTCACCTACACATTATTAATTGCCATTAACCATACGACTCATTGTCAACAGCTAATCCAAACTACTCAACTCCAAAAACTTACTGCCACTGAAATAAACAGTCTTCTGACAATACTAGGTGACACGACACAGGTTACTTACGGTGTTAGCACTTATAAGGTATTGTACTACACTCCCCACTTAGATGGCCAACCAGATACGGCTAGTGGCCTCTTAGTGATTCCTGAAATTGTTGATGAAAGCCTACCAGTATTATTTTATCAACATGGCACGGCTAATGATCGTTATGCAGTACCATCAAGTGGAAGTGCCGAAGGATTAGTAGTTACCGCAGCGGGTGGTATGGGTTATGTATCTTTCGCACCCGACTACCTTGGTCTTGGTGATTCAAAAGGATTCCATCCCTATCTTCATGCAGCGACCGAGGCATCTTGCGCATACGATCTTTTAAATGCAACATTGCCATTTCTGGAACAACTTGATATCCAATTAAATGGTCAGATTTTTATCACAGGATATTCTCAGGGAGGGCACGCTGCGATGGCCTTGCATGAATATTTAGAATCTACTGCGCTGCCCGATGAATTCTATGTTGTCGCTTCTTCTCCAATGTCGGGTCCCTATTCAATTTCAGGAGAGATGGTTAGTCGTTTGACAAGCAACATTACGTATTTATATCCGGGTTATGCCATCTATATTTTATTGTCTTACAATCAAGCTTATAACCTATTTGAAGATTTATCTCAAATTCTTCATCCTCCTTATATTCCTATTGTCGAACAATTCTATCAAGAACAAATAAGTATTTCGGAATTACACGTTCAGTTGTCCAATACGCTGCTCAAAGAAACTGGTTCGATAATCGTAAAAGATATGTTTTTGGATAGCATAATTTTGGGCTTAGAAAATCCAGAAAATTCAATACTCCAATCCCTGCAAGAAAACGATACCTACGCATGGGGTCCTCAGGCTCCTACGCGGTTGATATATTGTATGAAGGATGATCAGGTTGTGTACACCAATGCAATCTTTGCTGATTCTGTAATGAATTCATTAGGTGCTTTTGACCTTACTTCTGTGGATGTTTTATCTAATGCTAATCATACTTCTTGTTTCTTACCTGCTTTAAAATATACGCTAGCATTTTTTGATCAACTTCGGTTTACTACAAACACCCAAATTGAAAATCTGCTAAACATTCAAGCATATCCGAATCCTGCTTCAAATAGAATTACGATAACCGGTCTTCCTACCTCTGGTAGGGCTGATCTACTCAATGAACTTGGTCAAAAAGTACTCACTCAACAAATAACGAAAGGAAGGTCTGAGATTGAGCTTCCAAGTCTGATAGCAGGAATTTATCTTTTGCGTATTAATGCAATTAGCGGTACGCGAACAATTCGCCTTGTAATACTTTGATCAATGCTCAAACACTATCTTTTCTTCTGCAAAATTATTTTACTGAAATTATTCTAAAACAACCGTTTAAGCATTTCAGCTGGAGGATCTATCGGTATTGATTTTGGGCGCTTATTTATCCGCTAATCATTATTTAGAATATAAATAGAATAACTTTCATTTAATTTTTTTATAGCCTATCCATTATAATAGATGAACTGGTACCTAAATCTGGATAAAATGACCACCTATCTGGTCAAATGTTGCAGATAAGGATTGAACAAGTCTAAATTTCGCCTTTTAGCAATAGAAAATCATCAACTCCTGTAATGGCTCACGCCGATTGATAACGAAGCAATTATCTAGTGTTTTTCACTATTTTTGCATCCAAACAAAATATCAAATGGAAATCTACAAAGCGTTTAGTTTTGACGCAGCCCATTTTCTGCCCAAAGTTCCAGAGGGCCATAAGTGTAGAAATATGCATGGACATACCTACACGATCAAGGTTTTTATTTCAGGAGAAATCAACAAAGTTGGATGGGTACAAGATTTTGGAGACATCAAAAAAACAACTGAACCATTGATAAAAATGCTTGATCACAGTGTCCTTAACGAAATCGATGGTCTGGAAAATCCTACTGCAGAAATCCTGGCTGTTTGGATTTGGGGAAAATTAATTACAGGACTTCCAAACCTGGCGCGTATCGAAGTTAAGGAAACGCCTACCAGTGGGGTTATTTACTCTGGGGAATAGAATCTAGAGTAATAGAAAATTACCTCCTAAAACATCAATCCAAATAAAACGCTTTAAAGTTTTAGGGGGGTAATGCTGGACATTTCCCCCCTAATGA
The DNA here is from genome assembly GCA_024639065.1 of Lewinellaceae bacterium. Taxonomy (GTDB): domain Bacteria; phylum Bacteroidota; class Bacteroidia; order Chitinophagales; family Saprospiraceae; genus JAHEJC01. Next base: position 40,610 of record JAHEJC010000007.1, read on the forward strand.
TTGGTAGGTAACGGGTATTAGTGGGTAATAGAATTTACCCACTAATGCGTTAATCCGTTTTTATAAACGAGTGCGTTCCTAGTTTGTCACCATAAGAAACTTTAATCACATACATGCCGGCATGCATGGAAGGATTCAAGTCAATTTTTATGGAGTTGCCTGCAACCTCTTGTCCGAAAGTTCTAGTTAATAAAGTTCGTCCATACAGATCCACTATTTCCAATGTTCCTTTTTCCAGGAGATTGAGTTCCAATCCCAATTTGACATTGATTTGCTCCGCTGCAGGATTCGGAAATACCTTAATTGAAGCAGGATCAATTTGATGGTCTGCAACAGAGGTAGTTATTTCATTAACTACAAATACATTTTCCTGGATTTCCGTAAGGCTTGTGTTACGTAATATAATATCGGATAAATGGGTATTTCTAATTTGTTCAACTTGGACATCAGAGAATTCCGGATCGGCTTCATAGTAAAATCGATCTCCATCTCTTAAGGCCATAAATTGATGTTGAATGATGGTCATTGCCGTCGGTCCAAAAAGTGCTCCATCCATGTGGCCTTCTGCCAATAAACCAGGCCAGATATCTACTTTATCAATATCTTCATAGACGGTTGCAAACGATTGATTCAATAGTGGGTCTGGTGATAAGTCGGCGAAAGAGTTTACCGGACTCAAGCCAAAATTCTTTCTGACGGTATTGTAATCTGCCAAGCCACGGTCTCTGCCTCTATTGATATTCAAGGAGGCCAAATCCAAGCCTCCTGCTCCCGGAGGACCAAACAGGAAATTTCTTAAGTCATCTATTACATAACAATCAAAATCCTGTTCTATGACGGTAGACATACCCATGAGGTAAGGCTCGATACCTCCGACTTGAGGTATAGCTGCAGGATTGAAAAAAGCCTCTCTCAACTGAAGGGCACCTTCAGGCATCATTTGACCTTCATTATTCATTCTTGGTAATGCACCTCCAATCACAGAGTGGCCATATCGATATGCCGCTGTAGCGAATACGTTCATGATACTTGGATCTTCTGTTTGATCATATCCTTGATAAGCAGGTACTTCCATTCCCAATGTAGGTAGCCATTCTTCATATACAATGGATTCCATAATCGCTCCTACAATTTTTCGGGCCCGTTGATACAACAATTCATCAGTCCAATCAGGATTTTCTTTTATCAATTCATCACAAAGGCGATTATGTTCTCGTACAAAAATAGTGTGTATAGAAGTCAATAGTGGGTTTTCGTTAGCTCTTACATCACCGGCAACAAAGAACCGATCCACGTGTGGAAATGGCATAGCCATTTCGGGTGCTTCCGGATCCATAATATCATAGGATTCTCCAGAAAGGGTGTTATAAGGTAATAGATTACCATCCGAGGTTTTCAATTTACCATCAGAGAATGTTCTAAGCCAAGCTGCTCGATAATAATCGGATCCATATACAGCGGATGCGTCGATAAAAGCGGTTATGGCGTTAATATGTATACGGGGATTGGCTATATCTGTTCCCGTACTTGGATCATATGCCGAACGATGCATCGGAATGATCGTCGTACCCGTGCCTGCAGGATCAAAAAAAGCATCAAATTTTGGCACAGCAATGGGTAAGACTTCTTCTGCATGGTCCGGTGAAAGCGTAATGTCGTGATCGATAAATTGTCCCCAACCCCATGCATAAGCGCTTAATTTCAATGGATCTGTGATGGACTCCGTTTGAGCTAAAATTTCATTACTAATGAATCTTGGATTAGGTCGATCCACGCCAGATGGAGCCGAGATCCCATCTGAATAGGCCAATGCAGACCGAATAGCAACTCTAGTATTTACAGCTCCTAAATCTGATTTATAAGGATGGTTCTGAGTACCATCAATGGTACGATTCACATTAGTATATGTTTCCAAAACATGAAAAACATATTCTGGCATATTCGATAATCCGGTATTTCTTTTAATAACCGCTGATAACAGCGTATTTTTGATTTTACTTTTTTCGTCAGCACTTAAATAAGGATCGTTTTCAAAATAAAAACGGTCTCCAGATCTTAGATTAGTGAATTGGTCTTGCATAAACTGCATGAGTGTCGGTCCAAATAACGCTTTATTCATATGATCTTCGGCTAAGACTCCTACCCATAAATCAATGTTGTTAATGTCACCATAAACAATTCTCAACAAATTGCTCATCAGTGGATCGGAAGTAATTTGATCGAAATCTGTGAATCTATCTAATCCTAAAGCTTCTCTGGTCGTATTGAAGTCAGCTAATCCACGATCTCTACCTCGATTGATATTCAATGAAGCTAAATCCAACCCACCAGCTCCGGGAGGTCCAAATAAGAAGTTTCTCAAATCATCAATTATTTTACAATCCACGTCCTGTTCGACCATGGCACATGCTCCCATCAGATAGGGCTCTACACCACCAACATTCAGGATCGCTTCCGGATTGAAATAAGCATTTCGCAATAAAATATTTCCGGATTCGATGGAATTTCCATTATTATCCATCCTAAGTAATTCTCCATTAATCGTGGAATGTCCATAACGATAGGCTGCGGCAGTAAATTCATTGATTATGCTTGGATTGACCAGCGAATCATATCCCTGATAATCTTTGATCTCTACGCCCATGGTTGGTAACCATTCTTCATAAACAATAGCCTGAATGATTCCACCCACTATTTTTCGAGCTCGTTGATAGAGTTGTTCATCATCCCAATCCGGATGATCAAAAATCAGCGAATCGCACAGCCGATTATGCTCTCGTAGGAAAACAGTGTGCAAAGAAATTAAAAATGGATTCTCATTAGCGCGTACATCACCGGCTACAAAATATTTAGCATTGGGAAGAGGCATAGCCATTTCAGGTGCATTCGGATCAACTTGGCTATTAATGTTACCGGTCAGTGTATTGTATGGAAGTAACCGGCCATAGGATGTTTTTAATTTACCTTCTTCAAACTTCCTCAACCATTTGGCCCTTACTTCGTCAGAGCCATATACGCCTGATCCATCGATAAATGCTGTGATCCCATTATAGTGTACTCGGGGATTTTCATCACTTGTACCTGTGTTACGGTCATAATCTGAACGCAACATAGGAATAACCACTTGACCGGTTGCCGCTGGATCAAAGTATGGATCGCCTGCAGGAACGGCTATATTAATGCTTTCACCATGGCGATCCGGAGATAAAGTGATATCGTGATCAATAAACTGACCCCAGGCCCATAAATAGGCACTTAAACCCAACGGATCATTATTATTATCCTCCTGACTGAATATCATATTGCTAATTAATCTAGGATTGGGTCTATCCTGTCCAGCTGGCAAAGAAATGCCATCACTATACGCCGGTGGTGCAATGCTTACCACCGGGGAGAATGCAGATCCCCAGAAGTACTCGGGGTGGTTCAGCGTACCATCTATAGAACGGTTTTCTTGTGAAAATAGGGATAACCGTATAGTAAAAACCAGCACTAAAGCGAGGGCTAAATTCCAATAATTGGTAAAATAGGACATATTACGAAAGATTTGGTATGATGAATTTTGCTTCTGGTATAGAAAATGCTGAACTATCTCTGGTACTACTATTGAGCTTATTGAAAGGCGTCTCATTTTCACTATTTCTGATGACATAAGAAATTCTACGATTTGAAGAAATCTTCCTAAATCAATACAAAAAAAGCAGTAAATCTAGAATTGAATGGTGCTGAATATCATAAAAAAACATGCTTTATAACATATTTTTTATTTCGTGATGACTTTCAATTAACTAACCCATCTTTCAACCCAAAAATAATTATTCAATGGCTAATAGGGTTTGAAGATTACTTTTAAGTCGCTTCTTTAAATCAACAACCTATTTGGGGGCCAAATTAATAGTAAGTTGTACCCTTATATAAAATAATAATATGGCTAGAATTTTAAGCTAAATGGAAGCCGGTCAGTTGTCTCACTTATCCGATCAGGCTTATTTTTCGAAGCTCTGGTAAATTTAGAATTTCTATTTGCCTTCCATCCACTTCTACCAATTCAGATTTGACAAACTCAGATAGCGTTCTGATTGCATTGGCCGTACTCATGTTGGATAGAGCACCCAGATCACTTCTCTTCAAGTTTACACTGAGTGATTGACTCCCTGGCGAAACACCATAGGTTTCATTTACATAAAGTAAAGCATCAGCTAACCTAGCCCTCATATGTTTTTGGGTAATATTGGCCATGCGCTGATTGGCATTTACCAGTTCGAATGCCAGATACTTAATTATTTTTGAAGCTAGGGAAAGGTTATTTTTGACGACGTTTAGAAAATCATGCTCTGGAATACAACAGACTACCGTATCTTCCAGCACAATAGCTGAAGAAGTATGCACGTCCTCGTTCAATAAGTCACTAAATCCCAGAAATTCTCCCGGTTTTTTCAAACTCATTATTTGTTCACTCCCATTGATATTGTCTTTTATGATTTTGACTTTACCTTTAGACAAACACAAAAGCCCGGCCGGCCTGGCTCCTTGTTTATAAATAGGTTCCCCTGATTTATATTGTATTACGGATCTTTGTTCATTTAGAACAGATAAATCCTTTTCATTTAAATCCTTGAAGAGTGAAAGTTTTTTAATCAGACAAGTTGAGCAACTCGAACCTGAAACCAGATGTCCCTCAGAATTAATAGGACACAAATCCAAATTACTCTTTTTGATACTTTGATTTGATAAGATGTTGTGTGGTTCTGGACTTCTCATTTCTTATTACAAAAATACAAAATTGTAAAAAATAATATTCTTGTTTGATGTCAAAAAAAAAGAGGAATTCAATCCACAAAAAAATACGTTATACTATTAGTTTTGCCTGAAAGTAAAAAAAAAGTCATATAATAGTTTTTTATTATATAAAGTTACAGTAAATTACGCCAATTCAAATTTTATTGCTTGCTAATCTGAAATTTGAGTTTTTTTTATATAATAAACCAACAAATTATAATGTCAGTCAAAACACCTACCGTATCTGTGAACCTGGAGAAAAAAAATACAATAAATAATTTTTCGCCAAAAGAAGCCTTGCGTATAGCCACAGAATATTTCGATGGTGACGAACTTGCCGGATCGGTATGGTTAAATAAATATGCACTTAAAGATTCGCTGGGCAATATTTATGAAACCTCTCCGGCAATGATGCATCATCGAATAGCCAAAGAATTAGCCAGAATCGAAAACAAATACCCAAATGGTCTTTCAGAAGATTTGATTTTCTCTTTACTGGATAAGTTTAAATATTTAATTCCCCAAGGCGGTCCAATGTCCGGGATTGGAAATAATTTTCAGGCCTCTTCCCTCTCTAATTGTTTTGTTGTGGGAAACGAGTTTGATTCTTATTCCGGAATCATAAAAGTAGACGAAGAGCAGGCTCAGCTTATGAAACGGAGAGGTGGCGTGGGTCATGATCTTTCACACATCCGGCCAAAAGGTAGTCCGGTAATGAACAGTGCTTTAACATCCACAGGATTGGTTCCGTTTATGGAGCGATATTCTAATTGTACGCGTGAAGTGGCGCAGGATGGACGCAGAGGTGCTCTGATGCTTACGGTTTCAATAAAACATCCCGATGCTGAAGATTTTATCGATGCCAAAGTTGATAATGGAAAAGTAACCGGTGCGAATGTATCGGTCAAAATAGATGATGCCTTTATGAAAGCTGCCATTCATAAGAAATCTTATAAGCAACAGTTTCCCGTAGAGAGCAAAAATCCAAATACAAGCAAGAAGATCGATGCAGAGCAATTGTGGCACAAAATTACCTACAATGCTTGGAAATCAGCTGAACCGGGGGTATTATTTTGGGACACAATTATCCGAGAATCGGTTCCAGACTGTTATGCTGATCTCGGTTATAAAACCATTTCCACAAATCCTTGTGGTGAGATTCCATTATGCGCTTATGATTCCTGTCGTCTTTTAGCTTTGAATTTGTATGGTTTTGTGGAAAACCCTTTCACCCCCAAAGCTGAATTCAATTTTGACAAATTTAAACAATATGCTGGATATGCCCATCGCCTGATGGATGATATCCTGGATTTGGAACTAGAGAAAATTGATGAGATTCTAAATAAAATTGAAGCAGATCCTGAACCAGATCATATTAAGGCTACCGAAAAAGATCTTTGGCTAAAAATAAGAAAGACCTGTGTTGAAGGCAGACGTACCGGTATTGGAATCACCGCAGAAGGCGATATGTTGGCAAGCCTTGGACTGAAGTATGGTACGCCTAAAGCTACTGATTTTGCTACCAAAGTGCATAAAATATTAGCCTTAAGTGTTTACAGGAACTCGGTTCAATTAGCTAGAGAAAGAGGTGCATTCCCCATTTATGATCCGGAAAGAGAAAAAGATAATCCATTTATTTTACGTCTTAAAGAAGCTGCTCCTGATCTCTATGAAGACATGGTACGATATGGTCGCCGGAATATTGCTATGCTGACCATTGCACCCACTGGAACAACCAGCTTGATGACTCAAACCAGTTCCGGAATTGAGCCCGTATTTTTAATTAATTATAAAAGACGGCGTAAAGTAAATCCAAATGATCAGGATGTAAAAGTGAGTTTTGTGGATGAAGTTGGTGATGCTTGGGAAGAGTATTTTGTATTCCACCATAAATTCAAGGATTGGTTGGTCAACAATAATTACGATCTAGATGAAGTAACCCAAATGAATGAAAATTCACTGCAAGAGATCATTAAAAAATCTCCTTATTACCAAGCTACAGCCAATGAAATCGATTGGGTAGGCAAAGTTAAAATGCAAGGTGCTATTCAAAAATGGGTGGATCATTCGATCAGTGTGACCGTTAATATACCCAATGATGCTTCAGTGGAACTTGTAAGAAATATTTATAATACGGCCTGGAAAGCTGGTTGCAAGGGATGCACTATATACAGGGATGGTTCTCGAACAGGCGTCCTGGTTTCCAAAGATAACGCCAGCAAAACGAATGTCCGAAATAATGTTTTTGAACTGCAGGATTCGACCCCACCTAAAAGACCTAAGCGATTGGTTGCGTCAGTAGTCCGATTTAAGAATAATCATGAAGATTGGATAGCTGTGATAGGAATACTGAAAGACAAACCCTATGAAATATTTAGCGGAAAAGCAGAAGATACCTTTCGGTTACCAGATTACGTCTCCAAGGGTTGGATAATCAAAAGTTTTGATGATGTCAACAATTGCAACCGCTATGATTTTCAGTTTTTAGATCGGGATGGATATAAAGTTACCATAGAAGGTTTATCCCGATCCTTCGATAAGGAATATTGGAATTATGCTAAACTAATTTCAGGTGTATTGCGCCATGGTATGCCCTTGAATTATATCGTGAATCTAATCACCGGATTGAACTTGGATGAGCAAAATATTAATACCTGGAAAAAAGGCATTGTAAGGGCGTTGAAAATGTTTATTCCCGACGGTACCAGAGTGGTTAAAAAGGCTTGCCCCGGTTGTAAGGATCCTGATGGGCTTATCTATGAAGAAGGTTGTCTGTTATGCAGAAGCTGTGGCTATTCGGAGTGTGGGTAATGTGTGTTCAACCTTGTTGTGTACTTTACAATTTCTAATGGTCATGGTGGTTACGACAATGCATGATTACTGGCAACGGTAGAAAGTAAATTGCCAGAAACATTCTTGGCCTTTCTTTATATTTCCAATCAGTTTCTAAACTATCCAATGTTCTTGTGTAATTCGTCTGGATTAATATCCCCTTAATGAAGATTTCAATGGTTGTGGTTTACCCAATCCTTTGAATGAATTTTTAGTTATTCACTTAATGCTGCTTTGTCCAATTATCTTCTAATAAATGCATAGATTTATTCAAAATGTCAACCTGATTAATGAAAGGCTTCTTACGTGGTTTTAGCGATATGTTCGCTATATTTATAGGTAATCAATCACCCTAATGCGAATCAATCATGAAACACCTTTCAAGAACCAATTTTTTGTTTCTGTCTTTCCCACTTTCTATGCTATTCCCAAATTTCTGTTTCGCTCAAAAAGCGATTTCATTTAATCAAGCGGGTCAGTATTTAGAAGTAGATCATCATAATGATTTGTCTCCCGCTGTTTTCACCTTTGAGTTTTGGATACGCGTGGATGAACTAGGCGACCCCAATGCTGCTGGCGGAGAACAAACTATCGTTGATAAAAGAGGCAATGATTCCGGATTTAATATTAGACTGGCGGGGAACGCTTTCCCACTACCTATTTTCGCTTTTTACCAAGATGAAGCTGTAGGTTCTTCAGACTTAATTAGAAAAAACATCTGGCACTTCATTTCAATAGTCCAAAGTGAGACTGAACTACTTATCTATGTTGATGGCCAGTTATCCGAATCCACACCAAACTCTAATTATCGCGGAGATTCCGAAGCACCACTCAGAATTGGAGAGTTTTTAGGTTACCCGGGTGCCTATTTGGGACTTCGAGGAGCAATCGATGGGTTGAGAATTTGGAATAAAGCGTTAACAACCCAAGATATTATCAGCGGTATGCATCAAGAATTAACCGGTAATGAAACGGATCTGATTGCATCCTGGGATTTCGATTCCAAAAGCGGCAACCGAATATTGAATCAAACCAAAAACAACCATCATGCTGAAATACATGGAAATGCATCATTGATCGATTCGGATGCTCCCATAGGGTTCATCCCACCTAAACCGCTAACCAGTGTAAGGGTAATTGGTGAAAAAAATCACCTGGCCATCGAATGGGAACCTGACAGTCTCCTAAAATCTGTGCACATATTCAGATCTGAAGAGGCCAATTTTATCCCGAAAATGAGTAATCTCATAACCATTGCCGATGGATTCACAGGTTTATATTTGGATACATTGGTGGAGGAAAATGAATCTTATTACTATTCCACCAAAGTAGAAAATGAATCCGGACACCTAAGTCAATCCAGTTCGGTAAGTGTATCCCGAATGCGCGGTGATTTTGATGATTATTGGACGGGTACTTATTATTATCCTTGGTATGGTCCCAGCCAAGGAGGCCATTCATGGAATAGTCAGTACGTAAGAGATCTGATGGTGCCACGTCAACCGCCCTTATTAGGACATTATTCAAGCCGGGATACCAGTGTCATTCAAACTCATTTAGACTGGATGACCGCCTACGGTATTGACTTTTTAGTAAGTAGTTGGTGGGGCCAAAGTTCTTGGGAAGATGTGACCCTTGCCAATAATATGCTGGCGGAAATTGAGGAAACCGACATTCAGTTTTCTGTTTACTATGAAAGTGCAATTCATGGTATAGAAAATGGTGAAATCAAAATAACCGAAAATAAAAAAGCGGAAATAATAGAAAACTTCAACTACCTCGCAGCGCACTACTTTGACCATCCTAACTATTTAAAAGTAAATGGGCGGCCAATAGTTTTCATCTATCTTTCAGCTATCTATACGGGTTTATACAAAGAAGCCTTTACTCAAGCCAGACAAGAACTTTTAATGAAAGGATATGACATTTACTTGATAGGCGACGAAGTTGGCTTTGAAGCTCCCGATCCTGATCATATGGATTTTCTGGATGCCATTTCTCCTTATATTCTTTTTGGATTGGATAGACATAATGGCTATCCTGCGGATACTGACTACTTCTCAGATCTAACTACGGCTATGGCTGACTGGGAAAGGATTGCAAAACCAACCGATATAAAAATAATTCCGAATGTATTTCCAGGATTTAACAATCGTGAGCTGGGTGGGGATACCTATGCACACCCCAGACGCACTGCTGCGCACAGAAATACTCAATCGACTCTCACGGATTATATACGCGTCGCCAGACCCTACGTGGATCAGGATTTAAAAATGATTATGATAACGAGTTGGAATGAATGGCATGAAGATTCACAATTGGAACCGGTAATAGTAACTGAGCCCACTTCAATGGATATTTCATCTTCAGGAATGCGTTATACGACTGGCTACAGTTATGAAGGTTATGGCTTCAAGCCTTTGGAAGTCATTCGCAATTTATTGACCGATCAATCATGCAAATTGACCACTAATCTTCTATTCACTGAACAACAATGTTCCAATATAACAGATGGAATCGCCAGGGCTGATGTACGAGGGGGCGTCGTCCCAGTTTCCTATCGTTGGTCCAACCAAGACACTACCAAACAAATTGATGGATTGAACCCTGGATCTTATAGATTGACTGTGTCAGACGGGGCAGGATGTGTGCATGAGCAGTTATTTGAAATCATGACCTTGCCAGTTCCTTCCGTTACCCTGGACTCAGTGATTAATTTGGTCGATGATCTAATGGGATCTATTTACGTAACGGCTACAGGCGGAACTAAGCCATATGCATATAGCTGGCTTTTTGAAGGCTCCCAAATATCCATAGAACAAACGCCTCAAATCGAACTACCAGGAAACTACAGCTTGCAGATTACCGATGCCAATGGTTGTAAAACCACTTTGGATAGTATTGAAGTAAGTACCCTGACGGCTTCAAGTAATATCGGAGCAGATCAAATTAATCTATTTCCAAACCCACTACGAAATACTCTTTTTATCCTGATGGAAGATATGCCTTTTTCACCAATCAAATTGAAAATAATAGACCTTCAAGGTAAGATTCACTATTGGCAACACGTCTACAATAAATCAGTTGATATGTCCAATTTAAATAGTGGATTGTATCTCTGTGAAGTGCAAATTAATAACCGGTTGCTTAGACGAAAAATAATCAAGTTATAATCGTGGATTGGGTAAAAAGAAATTTGACTAGGCCATTACTTTTCTAAATACTCAACCGATCCATAAAGAATGTCTATTTTATTATTGGTTCACTGTATCTAAAAGCCCCTTACCCCAAGAAAGCAATGAAGTGCCTGTTAATATTTGCGCTAAAGGGTATAATCAAGTTTCGTATTTTTCAGGCACAAACCAAATCAACAAAAATTGAGTGGAGTAGTTGGCTGTTTATTAAAGCTTTTGATTATCAAGTTTTAACTTACTAGTTTCACAGCTTATATAAAATATCCATTATAAGGTGTGGCTTGGTGAATGGAATAAAATGATTTTCATTTTCTAAAATGATATACTCGACACCATTTTTAGGACCATGTTTTTTATAATATTCTATTGCACTGAACGGAACTAAAACATCCTTGGTTCCTTGAATGAAATAGGTAGGTACATGAAGATCCTTCAATTTTGTTTCATTTTCTTTGAGTCCGCTATATAAACCGATCATTTCCTTTGAGCTGGCATTCCAAACCTCACTGAGTAGCATTGATACAATTTTTGTATCAGCCACTTTATTATACCATCTAGGTCGTTGAGCCTCCGGCTCCAGTGTACCAGCTACATAAATCAAGTTGGAGACTTTATCTGGATGATCTAGGGCCAACTGTTGGATAACGGCTGCTCCGTAAGAGTGGCCTACTAAAATAAAAGAACCTGGATATCGATCAAGAATGGGTGCTACTGCAATCGCTTGATTTTTCAAATCTTCCTGGAAAGCAATTTTAGTTTTGCCAAATCCTGGTCGGTCTACACTTATTACAAAATATTTTTCAAGTAATATAGAATCTTGGAGAAATGGCATCCATGCATCCCATGATCCTGGCGAGCCATGTATTAGCAATATAGGTAGTTTGCTTTCGTCGTCACCTGAAGTTACATAATGAATAACGCCAAGTTCCGAGTTGAGTGTTAATGATTTAGCAGTTGGACTTCCTTCAATTAAAGAAGCGAATTTCTTTTCATGATTTAATTTCAAAACATTATTAAATACAATCCAGGACGAGACCAGGATTATAAATGCAACCAACGCTAACATTTTAAAGAAGAATTTCCATTTCTTCTTCCTCACTAGTTAAAAGCAGCTATCGATTTATCAATAATATCGCAACAAGCGTGTAGTTGATCTTCGGTGATAACCAGCGGAGGTGCAAAACGAATGATATTACCTTGAGTAGGTTTTGCTAATAAG
>JAHEJC010000498.1 GCA_024639065.1 Lewinellaceae bacterium
GGAGTAACCAGCGTTATTCCTGGTTATGCCGGAGGTCATTTGGAAAACCCTACTTATCGAGAAATATGCAGCAAGACCACCGGGCATGCCGAAGTGATTCAGGTAGAATATGATCCAGCTGTGATTAGTTATGCGGAATTGTTAGAAGTCTTCTGGACAACGCACGATCCTACAACGCTGAATCGACAAGGGAATGATGTAGGCCCTCAATATCGATCCATTATTTTATTCCATAACGATGATCAACATAGAATAGCTTTGATGAGTAAGCAGGAAGTTGCTGTTCAAATATATAATGAACCTATTACCACGGAGATCGTGCCATTAGAAACTTTCTACAGGGCTGAAGATTATCATCATGATTATTATCTCAGAAATAGTTATCAACCATATTGTTCGGTAGTAATTAATCCAAAATTAGCTAAGTTTAGAAAACGATTTGCTGATAAAATTAAAACTTCCATTATCGATGAATAAATTAAATTCCCTTACTCCAGAAGAAACACGGGTTATCATTGATAAAGGTACTGAGCGACCCTTCACTGGTGAATATGATCATCATTTTGAAAAAGGCACTTACCTATGCAGGCAATGTGACGCTCCTCTTTACCGGTCTGAAGACAAATTTAATTCAGGATGCGGTTGGCCAGCTTTTGATGATGAGATTGAAGGAGCTGTTTTACGTGTTCCTGATGCGGATGGCCGACGTGTGGAGATAATCTGTAACCATTGTAAAGGGCATTTGGGCCACGTATTCACCGGCGAAAAATTGACCGAAAAAAATACACGGCATTGTGTCAATTCTATCTCCATGAAATTTGTTCCAGATAAGTAAATTTCAAATATTATTCTGCTGCCAATATATAATTGCGATTGAGGTCATACTAAGGTCTTACTTTTAAGAAGTATTAATACTTGATTAATTTTTATAATATATAAAGTATAGTAGTTGATCTACTTACCCCTTTTGAATAACTTTAGTGATTTCAATTCTAGTAAGTTAGATGGCAATTCTTTCCCTAGCCTTGAGCACTTTCTACTGATGTCAACGGCATATATTCTACTTGTACATTTGTTGATTCGTGAATTTGTTTATCAAATTTTCATTCAGTGCAAATAATTTGACTGTAGTCTTACTTTTAAAAAGTATTAACACTTAATTAATTTATATAATATATAAGTTATACTATTTGAATACCTTGACCACTTTCTACTGATGTCAACGGCATATATTCTGCTTGTGCGTTTGTAGATTCTTGTATTTGTTTATTTGATTTTCATTCAGTGCAAATAATTTGACTAAAGTCATACTTTTAAGAAGTATTAACACTTGAGTAATTATTATAATATATAAAGTTAGTCGTGAATCTGTTTATCTGAATATGACAGCGTTCCAATAACTCAAACTACCTCAAAAAAAATGGGCAGCTTGTTCAAAAAACAAGCTACCCATAAAACGTCTGTTTTGAATTTTACTAATTCACCTTAATGAACTTTTTATTAATGACTTCATCGGCATGGATGTAATATAAAATATATACACCACCAGCCATTTCATCAATGTTGATTTCCCACTGGTTGATACCTTGGAACGTCTTCACTTTCTTGCGGTCTACTTCCAATCCATTCTGATTCATAATGATGATATCCGATGGACCAGAAAATTCGCTTTCAAGGGTAATCCTTAAACTAGTACTAGCTGGATTAGGTGATATCGTAAATTGCTGTTTCGTGAACAGCTTATTGTCCTTCCTATCACCAGCAAATACCTCTTCATCCATTGGATCAGATGTAAATGATTCATCCGTAATAAATCCAACAATGATACGGCAATTGGCAAAAGCATCGTTGATGGCAGCAATAGCGGTAACCAAATCTGCCAGATCGATGCCTACGTTTTCACCAGCGAGTGCACGGTCGGCCAGCTCAGCAAGCGCACTCACTTTAAAGTTGATACCTAATGTATCCGCCAAAATTTGAGGGATACAAAAGGTATCTTCTGTACCAACTACTCCTTCAGTGAGAGGTCCTATATTATTACAATCAGGCGCTTCCCTTGTAATAATACAATTGCCTTCTATGCTTACATAGCCTAATTCTGCATGGTTGGTTATATTAATTTTTAAAGCCAGTAATTCTGAAACCAAACTATTTTCACTTTGTCCTTCCGCGGATACGGCAAAATTAAATTCCGCACAATTCCCATCACCTGCCAGTAAAGCAATCGAGTCACCGCTACCTCCTAACAGATCAACGGCACAAGCACTGTCTGACTCAGTCAATGTAAAGGATTGGCCTGCCTGACCAATGACCACATCCGTGCTAGTCAAAGCACTGGCAACCGTAATCGAGGCGGCACTACCAGCACAGTCTAAACTATCGGCAAAACCAAAATAGGTATTGGTCTGCGAACAAGTTCCATTTACCGTACAAGATAAATCCAATGTGCAAGCTGTCTCACATCCTCCAGCATCAGTGACCGACAAAGTAATCATAGCATCAGCTGGCCCGGAAAGTAAGGTAATCATGCCTTCAATCGAGTCTATGGTGATCTGCCAGATCGAGTCAGACACTTCCCAAGTAAGCGTATAGGGTGCAATGCCATTTGATACCTGGGCAGTGAAGGTAATTTCTTCACCACAGATAATTTGATCTGGTCCGAGAATTTCGCAACTTATTGGATCTTTCTCTATGCAAATTAATTGAGTGAATGATCCTACATTACCACATCCATCTTCTGCAGTCCAAGTAATCGCATATTGATCATCATCACAACTATATGCAACAACCGGATCACCGGACATTAATTCTTCGTTTGAACAAACGCCCTGGAATAGAATCGATCCCAAGTCAATCGCAGCGAATTCAACCGGTGTTATACCAGGCCCACAAATATCATCAGGTGGATCGACCGGTATAGGGCCCATAGAATCAACTACGGTAATAGTCTGCACATAACTGCTTGAATGACCACAATTGTCGGTGGCTGTCCAGGTCCTGGTAATCTGCACGATCATCGGACAATCAGATCCAACCATTACGGTTTCCTCACTAAATGTAATCGTATCCAAGCCACAATCATCTACAGCTTCCACCTCAGGAACAGCGACCATCTCATCACATGATATCGACATGTCCTGTGGCAAGTCCCCTATGAAAGTAGGTGGTTGATTATCAACAGGCCGGTGAATCATTTGAACAGCTATCGATACGTTACCACATTGATCAGTAGCGATATAGTTACGAATCAAGGTTTCTGTACATGCAGCATTGATAGCGGTATCAAGAACAATACTAAGTTGTACTTCTCCACTACAATTATCCGTCACGAGCACCTCATCAGCAGCTGGAAATGGTTCATTGCAGGCAAGCTGAATAGTAGAAGTATCCGCAAGAATAGAAGGTTCCTCCCTATCCATAGGTACCGTAAACGTTCTGGTACACTCTCTTCGCACAAAACAAGAATTACCATTACTTACGAAATAGGTGACTTCCACCATACCTCCACAAGTAGATGGTGGATCAGGTATACCACCACTAAATCCTCCTACAGAAGC
Source organism: Lewinellaceae bacterium (assembly GCA_024639065.1). Taxonomy (GTDB): domain Bacteria; phylum Bacteroidota; class Bacteroidia; order Chitinophagales; family Saprospiraceae; genus JAHEJC01. The sequence continues at coordinate 3,558 of JAHEJC010000498.1, forward strand.
ACAACTTCCTTCAAATCCGAATTCATCCAACCAGGCCTCATAGGCGGTATTGATTTCTTCAACTGACAAACAAGACTGTTCCATCACATAATCATCCGGACAGGTCAGCAATAGGGGTTCAGGATCCCCTACGGAGAAAACGGCAGCACATAACTGACTCTCTGTGCAAGGATTACCGTCATCGGCCAAGAATACCACTTCCACGGAACCTCCACATCGGCTCGGTGCATCGGGCAAACCACCTATGAATTGACCCGCTGAGCTACAACCACCTTCGGTCTTAAACTGAGCAACCCAATTGGCGTAGAGCGCGTCTATATCGTCTTGGCTTAAACAAGATTCAACTGCTGTATCCGATGGACACGACGATGAAATCTCGGAGGTAGGTTCAGCCACTTCAAAGCGGCTTTCACATTCGAAAGTTTCGCATATTGTGGTAGCTACTACTCGAATATTTACAAACCCTCCACAAAGACTAGGAGGTGGTATATTACTCAAGGAGGCTACAATAAATTCTGCTTGTCCATTGATACTGATATAACAGAATACAGTCATATCACAAAGCGCAGATCCAAAATGAAATTGATTGATCCAATCATTAAATCCTTCGGTTGTACTGGTACATTCAGGTAAGTTAATGGAAGCGGGGCATTCAGGCCATACTACCGGATCATTAATTATGTTAAACACAGAAGCCGCTTCCGCTGTGCTGCAATCATTGATGTCATGCACAACCATGCGTATAGCCACTTTGCCACCACAATCAGGGGGTGCAACAATATCATCTAAAGATGCAACTAATACTTCTGGTCCATTATTTCGGG
>JAHEJC010000499.1 GCA_024639065.1 Lewinellaceae bacterium
TTGCGATACGGACAACATCCTTAGTCCCGAATTAAATTTATTGGTTAAAACAAAAACACTTTATGTCGACAAACATGAGACTCAAATTCTTTTACCTTATCGGAACCTTTTGTATTAGTTGCATTACTGCATTTTCACAAGACTGTGTGGTAGTTGGTGGAAATATTTCTTTTGATAAACAAGACACAGTATATACCATCTGTGCTGGTAATGCCAGTCCGGATTTGCTGTATGTAGAAATTGATAGTACCGTGGAAGGGGCGCTCAGCTATTATATTATTTCAGATACTGCGGGTATCATCTTGAACGTTCTGGATAGTTTTCCTTACGATTTTGACGACGCTGGCACCGGTATTTGTTACATTCATCATTTAAGTGCTGCAGATAGTATTACTTCACCTGAAGCAAGTCAATCGATTGACTCTTTGAGAGGCTGTTTTGCATTATCTAATTCACTAAGGGTGATCAAACTCTCGGGAGATGTAAACGGTGGCATAATTTCTACCAATAGCCCAACAACTATATGCCTGGGAGATGGTTCTACTGATTCAATTGACTTTTCAATTGAAAATAATGCCGGTGAATTATTTTCATGGGCTGTAACGGATACTTCCGGAAATATCCTTGGTTTGTCAACTGGTTCACGAATTGAAATTGAAAGTGACGGACCAGACCATATATTGATTTGGAATATCAGTTACCTAAGCGGATTGACAGGACTTGAAATCGGGGAAAATGTTATTGATTTACAAGGATGTTTTGCTTTTTCCAATGCAATAGAAGTAATTAAAGTGGCTCCTAATGGTGGTGAACTATTTTCACTGGCAGGCAGCGAAACCCTTTCGATTTGTGGAGATGAGGGTATGATAGATTCCCTTTTCCTAAGCTTGGAAGGAAACATTGGAGAGCGCAATGCCTGGCTAATTACCGATACTGGAAATATTATTATAGCCTTGCCCGAGGTGGCGCCGTTTGATCTAAATGGATTGGACTCTAGTACGCTTAAGATATGGCATCTAAGCTATAACGATACGATATCCGGACTAGAAATAGGAGCTGATGCTGCCGATTTGCAAGGTTGCTATGATTTATCTGACGCGGTGACAATTAATTTTTCTTCGCCGGTGGTTGGTGGTTTTATAGCTACCCAAGATTCTCTTGAGGAGCTAGAGTTGTGTGCTGGTGATACCCATGGAGAAGCACTTGATCTATCTATTACTGCTGGTTCTGGGACCTTTTCAAATTGGTTGATCACGGATAGTGTCGCAACTATTTTATCGGTAATACCATCATTACCTCTCGATTTTAGCCAGCTTCCATCCGGTGAATTATTAGTATGGAATTTAAGCTATGAAGCCGGCCTTAAAGGACTCGATGTGGGAAATAATGCAACGGAACTGGAAGGATGTTTTGGACTTTCTAATTTTATTAGGATTATTCGAAAAGAATTGGAATCAGGCGCGATTACTACACGGGATTCACTTACCGAGTTGACTTTTTGTCCGGGTGATGAAGTTGGCCAAAGTGTAGATGCTCAGCTATCCAGAGGGTCAGGTGAAAATGGGCAATGGTTAATTACCGGAATGAATGGAATTATTACCAGGCTTCCAGAAGGTCCACCTTTTGATTTCAGTGAAAATGCACAAGGAACCTATCATATATGGTACCTTAATTTCAATGACTCAATAATCGGATTAGAGGAAGGGGGGTCAGTCGATAGCTTATTGGGTTGTTATGTATTTTCAAATTCGATTACGATCAATGTAGGGGGTGTTGACGGAGGCAGAATATTCCTGCCAGGCAATTCAACAACCGCTATGATTTGTTTAGATGATAAGCTGACTGAATTAAAATTTGCTTCATCCGTTGGTGCAACTGGTAGCAATTCGCAGTGGTTGATTACCAATGAAGCCGGTTATATCGAAGACCTTCCGGACGGACCACCATTTAGTTTTGAAAGGTCTAAACCGGGCACTAGTTATATATGGCATTTGAGTTATGAAAATGAGGTTAGTGGCTTAGAGTTAGGGATTAACACAACTTCTTTGGAAGGATGCTTTGGACTATCCAATGCGATTGCCATCATCCGTGCAGAAGTAGAGGCTGGTACAATAACAACGAGGGATACTGGAACCAATGTCACCATATGTCCTCTTACGGAAGAATTTAATGATGTAGACCTAATTTTAGATGAGGGATCTGGTGAAAATGAAGCCTGGGTGATAACGGATACTGCTGGTATAATCCTTGATCTTCCTGAAGGTCCTCCGTTTAATTTTGACCATGCAGGATCTGGGCTCAGTTTGATATGGCATTTAACCTATACCGGTGACTTAGAAGGATTGGACCCGGGAAATCATATTGATAATTTGCGAGGCTGCTTTGCATTTTCTAATCCCATTGAAGTGAATCATAGTGGAGGGGCCTTGGGCGGTGTAATAAAAACGGTCAACAATTCCGACCAAATCATTATATGTGTGGAAAACAATTATAGTGATCCGGTTGATGTACGATTAAGTGGAGATGTAGGAGATCACTCAGCCTGGATCGTTACGAATCAAGGTGGCCAAATATTGAAATTACCCGGTTTACCTCCATTCCGTTTTGAAGGTGATGACCCTGCAGACAATTATCTATGGCATATAAGCTATATGGGCAATATTAGTGGATTGGAAATTGGAAATTTTATCGAAGACCTCCAAGGCTGTTTTGCTATTTCAAATTCTATTCAAATCTTAAAAAAGGTGAACGGTTGTCAATCCGGAAACTTAATCGAATTTGGACATTTGGATAATGTAGGTTCAAGTTGGAAAAAGGTAACGCTTCAGCATAGTTATAAGTCAATGGTAGTAGTGGCTACACCTCAAATATCGAGCATATGGACGAAGCCGGTAGTAACCCGTATTAGAAACGCCGCAGGAAACTCGTTTGAGATTAAAGTACAGAATCCAGGTGATGAGGCGATCTCTGCCTCCTATGGTGTTCAATATATCGTTGCCGAAGAAGGCGTGTATAGAGCAGAACTGGACGGTATCAATATGGAAGCTAGAAAGATTGAAAGCGTGCGTACATCAAAAAAGCGACGTTCCCAGTTAGAACCAAGAGACTATTTAAACAGCTACAATACACCGGTTGTGTTGGGACAAGTGATGAGTTTTAATGATGAGCGATGGTCTGTCTTTTGGTCTAGCGAGGAGCGTAGAAAAATATTTACGCCTAATTCATTTAGTCTGTCAGCGACTAAACATATTGGAGAGGATGCTTCCAGTGAACGAGCTGATGAAGTAATTGGTATGATTATAATGGAAGCGGGTTATTATGAGTTGGCGGGGGTAAAATGGGAAGTGAATATTACCCCTAAAGCGATCAGAGGCGTACATGATACCAATCTGGGGATTCAGCAAGAATCACAGCTGGATAGTATTTATGGAGGGGTGCTGAGTAGTTATGGTATGCGAGGCAGTAATTATGGATGGCCGGTCTTTTTTGGTGAGGCACCTTTCGCTGGCAAATACTTTAAGTTAGCTTTTGATGAAGATCAAATCCGGGATCAGGAAAGAAGGCATCCCAATGAGGAAGTTGCTTATGTGGTATTTGGTGAATCCAGCTCGTCGTTCTTACCGGCAACGGAATCAGAAAGTATCGCATTGATGGCTCCGCCTGCTGAAACATTAAACGCACTCACATCTCAAAGCGGAGATTTACAGATTCGACCCAATCCAATTCAGGATGACTTTATCCTGGATGTGATGATGAGCACTAAGACGGAAGCACAAATAGAGATAATAAATATGCAAGGAGCAAAGTTATTTGATAAAGCAGTCTCTCTTTCTAAAGGAAGCAATACTTATTCAATAGCCAATCTAAATTTAACGGATGGGCTATATGCACTCACTGTGGTTACAGCCAATGGTTTAAAACTTCAGAAGAAGTTTGTGATTTTGCGGTAATCATCTATGTTGACCAGTTAAATGGGGTAGGGGAGTTTTTCCTCTACCTTATTTTAAATAGTGGTATTTAAAGGTCGCTGGAGTAATTCATCTAAATATTAACAATACCATTTCTATTCTTTACCACTGCCTTGTTCAATAACCCATTGCTTATAGGCGTCAAAACTTCTTTCCACGGGGACGGATACTATTTGAGGGGTTTTATATGGATGGGTTGCTAAGATCAGTTGTTCAATTTGGTCGTAGTTGGATGATAGTGATTTGATAGTGCACCTGTATTCTGGTTCAGCTTCAATAGCACCTTGCCATCTGTATATACTTTCAATGGGACCATCGATCTGCACGCAAGCGGCTAATTTTTTATCGATTAATTCATTCGCTATCGACTTAGCGGTCTCTTGATCTGGAGTGGTGGTATAAATAATTGACA
>JAHEJC010000500.1 GCA_024639065.1 Lewinellaceae bacterium
ATAATGAAATTATGGCTCGAAATGATAGTGCCACTTCAAATTTGGTTCTTCAAAATAATGGAGGAAATTTAATTATTTTGCAAAATGGCGTTGGAGCTGGAGGTGTCGGCATTGGATTAAATAATCCTTCCCATATTTTACATGTCAATGGCGTGGCCCGGTCTTTCCAAACTGAATGGGCTACCAGTTCAGATCGCCGGGTTAAGCAAAACATTCAGGATCTCGATGCACCGCAAGACATCCTCATGGGACTGCGGCCGGTAAGCTATCAATGGGATCCATCCTATAGAAATGATGAACAAATACATTACGGTTTCATTGCCCAGGAGGTAGAAAAAATAATGCCGAAGTGGGTAAATCAGGTCGAAGAAGGCGTAAGTGGAGAAATAATCGAAGACTTTAAAGTTTTAAATATGAGTGAACTGACCCCAGTTATAGTCAAATTCATTCAGACTCTTTCCAAGAAACTGGATGCCCAGCAATCGCAAATTCTAAAATTGGAAAAATTAGTATCAGAATCACTGAAAAATCAATAACCTACTGGTTTGATAAAAATTCAACGGCAAATATTTTTCCTTCAATTTTGATGGAGGATTAGAATCTAAAAGGTTCAAATAGATAAAATGTAAGCGCGTTTAAAAGTTACTCAAAGTATCGGATGCACCTAAATGCCAAATTAGTTCTCGGTGGAGGCAGTGATTAAATTTGCGTAACTTAAATACCTGAACCACCATTTTAAATGAACTCCAAAATATAATTCCTACACGTGGAACCTTATTTCTTATAAATTCCGAAAAACTAAAAAACCATGATCGCTAATCGACACCTCAAAACCTACTTGTGCGCACTATCATTCATTCTGATCATTTCCTCCATTTTTTTACGACTCATTGCACAGGACATTCCGCCTAGTGAAACACCCGAATTAATATTGGGATCAGCCGATAACCTGGAGATCAATTTCGTCAAAAAACTGTTCGACCTGAACGAATCCGCAGCGGTTCAGATTTTTGATGGACGGGAAGTTAAAACCGAAGGAGACATCATCATCTTTGCCTCCTCTATTACTGAAGATGCCGAATTAATTGAGGTCGTCAGGGATCCCCTTACGGATCAACCTATCGTACCTCCGGTCCCAACAGAACCCTATAGTGGTGTCTCCGCTTACGACGATGGCATTCTCAGCCTTCAACCAGGAGAAATATTTACGGTCATGTATATACCCAATCACGGTGAAGAGCCAGAAGACCAAAAATTTATCATTGACTACGCATTGTATGAGGATCCTGATATTGAACCTCGGGTAGAAATTCAGGAAATACTGTGTGAAGAAATAATCATTTTTCTACGAAGCCAGCAGGATTGTCAAGAAGAGCTTCCTGGCCCTGATGGAAAGAATATAGGCACGATCATAACCAAGGAGGGATATCCAGTGCGTATGGCTGCGGAAGAATTGATCTTCAGACCAACCGAAAACCACTCCCTGGAAAGAATCACTCGCCGGACCGGAGCTGTTATATTGGATCGAATAGATAACCTTTCTCCAAACGGCGACATTCAAGATTCGGATTACCTTTTAAGCGTAGATCCTTCAGGGGTAGATCATACAGCGTTTACCCAACTCCAACAATTCATGGGAAGCGAAGAAGAAGGATTGGTGAGCAATGTTCTGACTCTAAAATTGATGACCTTATTAATTCAGCTTCAAATGGAAGGTTTTGCAGTATCTCCAAATATTAAGTTTGATTTTTTCACTAAAGAGAGGATTATAAATCCTCAGTTTCATTATAGCAATGCGGGATCAAGCGGAGAAGTTTTAAGTCAATCGTTTAGTGATGCGTTATTCGACATCCCATCCGTATGGGCTTTACTTTCGACATTTGATTTTGACCGGGAAGAAATCCAAGTAGGGGTCGTTGATCATGGTTTTAAATTAAATGATGATTTGCGTAGCACGGGATCGCAATGTGACATTCCTGTTATTGGAAGTCCGGCCTGTGGACCGGGTGCGGCAGAAAGCACCCCTACAGTAGGCAATAGTTTGTTTGGTGATAAAAGCTATCATGGCACGGGTATGGCTACCATTATTGGAGGCCGAATATTGAATGGATCCGGAGCCGTAGGTACAGGAGGTCAAGTGGCCGTGCCTAATCTCTATAGATTAGACCTAGCCGCATACGTATTCGGTATAGGCAAAGGTATTCGCCAGGCTACAGATGATGGAGCTACTGTAATTAATATAAGCGGTGGTTATCCTTGTACCGTCCCCACTAAGTTATTAGGTATCCGTATCGATCTGTGTGACCCAGTCGAAGTCTTCTTGACCTGCTCGGCCCTGGCGGCAGCTGTTTCCGGAGCTATCCTGGCGGCTGGAGCTGTATCTGCCGCAGCCTGTGCAGCATCTTTAGGATTTTGTGTGCCGTGTTGTTTAGCGGCAGCTGCTGCGCCTGCGTTAGCCGCAACTGCATTAGCTACTATTTCGGCTGCCTGCCCGCTGCTGGCTATTGCATCTGGATTTACCAGATCAGTCATGCAGTCGGCAGTAACTTATGCCACCGATCGAGGTGTCACTGTGGTAGCTAGTGCAGGCAACAAACCAGATGTATCCAGCTTTCCGAGCGTGGTTCAGGAATTTATCGAATTGGAGCCTTCCAGCTTTACGACAGAAAACTGGCAAACCATTCCTGGCGTGTTGAATGGAGTCATTTGTGTGGGTTCTGTTGATCCTGCATCGAAAGAGAATGACCATTTGTTTGGTAATCGCGTAGACATATGGGCACCTGGTGGAGCTGCTTACTTCGCTCCACAATCCACCGACGATATCAATTCGCCACAGGTGCAAGCATTTGCAGGAGCTACATCAGGTGCTTGTGCATACATCACTGGACTAGTGGCATCAGCCCAAGCCATAAATCCAGCCTTAAGAACGTCGCCGGTAATGGTCCGAAATTTACTCACCAGTACAGCCTACACGGATGCGGAACTGGGAGCCTTTAACAATCCCAATAATGAAAGAGGGCCTCTAGTCCATCCAAATCGTTTTATAGAATCCGTGGGAGCAGGATTTATTGACCCGCTAATCCTGGAAGGATATGTGCTGGATCTCAATCGAAACGAACCAGATATGATAGAAGATAGTACGGATGTGATAGCCCAGGTGATTGGTAGTCAATCCTTTACCGGCACGATCCATCACAGTGAAGCCATCATTGCAGCCGATCGAGACTTTTTTAGCTATGGAGCTCCTGACGGCACACTCTCTTGTTTTGAAGAAAACACCATTTCCTTAAAATATCCTGATGATTATGGCCAGTTGATCATAATTCAACAAACGGATACCGGCGATTTCGAACCAGAAATTATTTCTGAAAGTGTGGTGAATGGACAACGAATGAAAAACTATAAAATCCCGGTTATTTTCGCAGGTGAAACGTTTAATTACTATGTAGGCGGAGACAACAATCCAGGTGGTGATCTTCAGGCAGATGAACTGAATAACGACGTACGGTTTGTTGATGACAATGTTTATCAACTTACCTTTGAAGCAGCAGACTTTATCGACCAAGATGGTGATCTTGTTTGTGATTTTCTGGACAATTGTCCTACTGTTTTTAATCCCGACCAATCCAATATGGATACGGATACATTGGGTGATGCCTGTGACAATTGTCCATTGGTAGATAATAATGACCAGCTAGATATTGATCAGGATGGTATAGGTTATGTGTGTGATGACTCCATCGATTTTTGTACAGCTGGTGACTATCTGACAAGCATGATCGACTTATTGATAGCCAGCGAATCCACCAAAAATCTTTTAAAAGCCAAGCTCGTTTCGATATGTGATAAATGTGAAAAAGCATCACCAGGTGCTGTCTTTGGTCAGCTGACCGCTCTCCAAAATATTCTAATGAATCAAGTGGAAGACAGTGCGGACAAAGATTATCTGCTCTTCTTAACAGATTTATTGATGACATCTCTGCAAAACAACGAAACAACTTGCAAACAACCTGGAAAAGTCAAACCTTTTCGCCTAGCGAATGTAGGAGGATATTGGCAAGAAGCCTATCCCAACCCAGTAGAACGGGATCTATATCTAACCGACCCGGCAGATCGTGTGCTGGTTCATAATGCCTTAGGCCAGTATTTAAAAACCTATAACAATGTGCAAAGCATCGATATGACCGATTACAAAAAAGGTATTTATGTTATCGCAATCGAGAACCAAAACGGAAACTCAACGCTTCGAATATTAAAGTTATAATTCAAATGAAGTTCATTGTTCATAGCGAGGTTAGGAAATTATAAATAGGTGAAGCGGTCAATAAAAGCAGTTATCATCAGGGAATGGCTTTTAATTTTGACCGCTTCAT
>JAHEJC010000501.1 GCA_024639065.1 Lewinellaceae bacterium
ATTATTTTCAATCTTGGTGCGACATTAGAAAGTCCTTTGGGTTGTTCAACCGCTGTAGTTATGCCTTCAATTTTTAATAACCTAACCGAGATTTCATCGAGCCAGGATAACCAGGTTTTCCATTCCGCCTGGTGGTCTCGAGTCGTCCAGGCTTCCACTGCCGCTAACATGCCCAACATCTCTTCCTTACCTACTTTATTGTCACGACCGGGACCATGGTGCGGAGAGCTTGCTTGCCACGCAGACATCAACAAGTCTTTATCACCTAAAAGAAGACCAGCACACTGTGGCCCACAAATGGCTTTGCCTCCACTATAGGCAACAACCGTCGCTCCTCTTTCCAGGTGAATACAGGGAATACTTAGGTTTTCTGCAGCTGCATCCACTAGTACCGGTATATTTTTTGACTTGGCTATTTTGCAGATGACCTCCAAGGATAGAGGCTGTCCTGTAGCCGAATTTTGATCTGAATTCACATAGATCATGGCTGTTCGTGGGTTTATGGCTCTTTCCAGTTCTTCGGGCGAATCAATATCGATCATGGTAACACCTATATTGCGAATACCATGATCGTAAACGTTGCGGGAATATCTGGGTGAAATAACTTCTGTTTTCTCCAATCCAGTAAGATCTGGTATTCTCAAAAGTTTTTCCGGGTTTCCTCCAGAAACACATGCAGCGGTTACATGCTTTAATCCTGCAGCACATCCAGCAGAAACCATACCCCAATCAGCCTTGGTCAGTTCAGCTAGTCGTTTGCCTATTCCAAAGGCTAATTCATCATACTGAACAAAATATCCTGAAGCAGCTTCCATAGCCTGCAAAACTTCAGGTCGTTCGGTTGACCCTCCCAGGATAGTAAAGGTTCCCCGGCAGTTAATGATTGGCACAACTCCGATGGAATCGTAAATAGTATTCTCTGCAACTGGCAAGTCCGACGTAACCAGTGATTCTTCTATGGAGGCTCCGAATACAGATTCACTAGCAAGTAGACTACCTGCTAATGGGAAAACACCCATTTTTTTAATTATTTCTCTTCGTTTCATAGGTAAGGAGATTAGGTTTTTATAGCTCACTAAATATAGTAAAATCCAAGCACATTTACCTTGCATTTAGCGCAATCAGAAACTTCAATCTTCATTTTTAATTCCAATTAAGCGAAACCTCAATTAAACTTTTAGGCCTAAAAAAATGCTATAGCCCGGATCTCAATAACTATCGGGTTTGATTCCTTTGCCTGCCTGGCCGGAGCCGGGCTTAGGGCAGGGTTAAAAAAGAATACCAAAAAATAAAAATAATTTTGGTTATTACAGAAATGCCTAGATAAGTTAAACCGTGGAAATATTTAAATAATGATCCAAATAATTGGATTGATCGAATCTGTTTTCTATGCTCACCTGCCAAAAATCCTGTTGAATATATCGCTCATTTAATGCTACTTGCGCCTCTGCAATATCATCCTTTCGGGTGATACTACTGCAAAACTAAATTCATATTTTTAGCTTTTAACTTTTTTATCAATTGAATTATGATGGTGGAATTAATGAGTGTTCTTTTAAATAAAAATAAGCTCACAAAGGTAATAACCATATTATTTGTTTCAGTCTGCCTCTCTCAAAACCTAATGGCTCAATTGAACAATTGGATTGGCCCGGCCATTGGTGATTGGGGAGTAGCCGGTAATTGGAGTCAAGGGAGCATACCGGATGCAACCGATTCAGTGGTTATTTATAATGCTACGGTAACCATCTCCTCCGGAACCCATACGATTCGTAATATATATGTACAAGCTGCTGCTTTGACAGCGCTAGATATCCAGAGCGGAGTCACACTTCAGGTCACCAATACAACTGGTCAAGGTAGTATCGCTTTATTTTATAACCTCACCAACAACGGCCAGATTCAAATTCTGGCCAATCCAAATCATTCTGGCACTACATTCTCTACCGCCGGATTGAGTGAAAACAATGCCACGATCAACATGACCAATGGCCGTGGAGCATTATTTTCTTCTCGTTTCACCAATAATGGTATTATTAACATCTTAGACATGACACCTAATTTAAGTGGTGCGCTTGAGAACAATGGCATGCTGATCAATGATTCAACTATTATCATCAACGGGTCAACCGGAACCAGTGCTGATGGTCTTTCAAATAAAGACACAATCGTCAATAGGGGCCAAATCAATATCTCCAATATCGAAGGACTGCAGGCGCACGGGCTGCAAAATGAAAAGTTTTTTAATGGTATGACTACCAATAATCCTTACATCCACAATCAAGGTGAAATCATCATATCGGATATAACCGGAGCGAATGCAGATGGTCTCTTTAGTCAACATAATATATTAAATGACAGCTTAATAGACATAAGTGACATCACCGATGGTGAAAATTTAAGTGTAGCTTTGGATGGATCTGAGATTATTAACAACGGAGAAATCCGAATAGCCAATGCGCTGGGTTATAGCGGTGATGGAGTTAGTGTAGGTATAAACACCCTATTTAGTAATGGACCCAATGCCGTGCTTAAACTTATGGATATCGCAAATGCGCCAGGCGGTATTGCCCTGGGATTAAGAGTATCAGGATCATTTTTAAATAAAGGAGAAATTTTGGTCATTGACCAGGCAGAGCGTTTCGGTATTATTAATTCAGGCCATTTTATAAATGAACATTTGATTTCTTTTTCCAATGCAAATGGTAATTCCGCTATCCAAAATTCCGGTTATTTTGAGATTACTCCAACAGGAAAAGTAGTTTCAACGAATAGCAATGCGATAAGAATATTGGAGAATCTAGATACATTGATTAATAAGGGTGTTGTCGATGTCTCTTTATTTAACTTTACGGAAACAATTCGGAACAGTGGCTATTTCAAAAATGATAGTCTAATAACTATTTATAATCAGGTAGCTGGGTTTGCGTCATCGATATTTAATCAACCTACCGGAGAATTTGCCAATTACGGTGTCATGTGTATTTCTAATTTGAATGAGGGAAGTTTTATTTCCAATCAAGGCAAATTCTATAACTACGGGACTATGAAAGCTTCCGATATTTCAGCCATTTCTTCGGTAATCTTTATGACTGCCAATGAATTTATCAACGATGGTTTAATAGATATTAACCGAGTGAATTATACTGCACTTGACATGATGAATGGAATATTCACGAATGAAGTCAATGGCATTATTGCTATTGATTCGGTTGAAAAAGGCAGTCTTGGTACTCCGAGGGGAATTCAATTAACAAATATGGTTGCACAGAATCATGGCCATATTAGTATCACCAATCACAGCGATGGACAAGCCATATTTACATCCGGCACCGGATCCTTCACCAATACCAATGAAATTATTGTAGACCAGGTCAATTATAATTTTGACGCAATCTCTTTTGGAGCCCATATGGTGAACCAAGGTTATTTTAAGGTTAGCAATGTGTCGAAAGACGCCATTTTTGTTTCAGATTCTCTGACGAATTTAGATAGCTTGATTATTGAACACACCAATGGCCCCGCACTAGAAAATAATCATGTAGTTACGAATCAATCGGGAGGCGTGATTAAAATTTTAAATACCACTGGCACCTTGTCCAACGGAATCATCAACAACACGCTGGATATATTTAACAACGAAGGGACTATTTTAATTGATAGTGTTGGATGGAATGGAATTGAAAACCGGGGCACTTTCACCAATAAATCCGGAGGCTATATAGACATAGGCAATGTACTGACCAACAATTTTGATGCCCTCGAAAATGATTCAACTTTTATCAACGAAGCTTGTGCATCACTTATCCTACACGGTCAGATTGAAAATCGAACCAGCCTAAATAATTCAGGGTACCTATATCAAGACCATCCATTCAATTTCTTTATTTCCGGTTCTGCTTTTAACCATCAAGGCGTATATGTGGATGTCCAGGGTGCTTCTGAAGGCTTGAGTGGATTCCAAAATGATGGGATCTATATCAAAGAAATACCTGGCAGCATCAACTGTATTGATACGATCTTTAATTTTTATACCGGCACCAATGTCAACAATATTTCCTCCACCCTCATCAGTAAAGATGAAGCGGGTAGCATGATTGCTGGTGCTATAGACTTACCTCAAAATCAAATCCAGCTGGTACTGGCTTCAGGAGGATCATCTGAATTATTTATTCAATTCGATTACAACGGTACCTGTGTTTTACCTGCAAGAATTCCCTTCGAAAACGAAATCAGTTGTTCGAATTTCATGGTATGGACCGGCACCATTTCCAACAATTGGTTTAATTCTGGAAATTGGTCACTCAATCGACTGCCTAATCTTACCGATGAAATATTTATACCATCCGGCTCCAC
>JAHEJC010000502.1 GCA_024639065.1 Lewinellaceae bacterium
AAACCAATTTATTTAACATGAATGACATTTTTAAGTTATTCTATACAAAGTCATCTATAATCACGAGCATCCCTCACTCCAGAATTTAAATTATAAATTGAAAGACCAGAAAAAAATTGAAAGATCGAATCCATTTCGATAAAGACCGTCCTAATCGATGATGAAAATCACAGCTTAAGTACCCTGCAATATGAACTTAATCAACATTGCCCGCTAATTAAAATTCTTGCCACCTGCCAATCCGGCAAAGAAGGCATTGAGGCAATCAAAAAGTACCAACCAGACTTAGTATTCCTGGACATCGAAATGCCCGGCATGAATGGATTCCAGGTATTGAAAGAAATTGGTCCAATTGACTTCGAGGTTATTTTTGTAACGGCTTACGATCAGTATGCAATTCAAGCCTTTGGTTTTGCTGCGATAGATTATTTATTAAAGCCGGTAATTGCTCAAGATCTAATAGAATCTGTAGGTCGTGTTAGCAGTAAAAAAAACAAATTTGACAACCAACAGCTAATAACCCTATTACATAATATCCAATCTGACCGTAAGCATCCCCCACGCATAGCTCTTCCAAAAGGGAATGCACTTGATTTTTTCCCATTTCAGAAATTATTCGTTGTGAGGCAGAAAGCAATTACACCCATGTTTACCTGATCAATGGACAACATTATATCTTACCTAAACCTTACGAGAGTTGGAGTCGATGCTTGAAGCATATAATTTCTATCGCTGTCATCAATCCGACCTGGTTAATCTGGATCAAGAGAAAAGATAGGTGAAAAGCATTGGTGGGTATTTAGTGATGGCAGACGTAGGTCAAATTCCAGTCTCAAGACGCGCTGTAAAATTTAATCAATTTATTAAAAAGTAAACAATTGAAGAAGTTTACTATTATATCTGGCTAGTCTTTATATGTCCTCACAACTGCTTTGACTCAGCTGCCTCCGGCTAGTTTTTAACCGTTTAAAAAGTTATGCGCAATTGGTGGCAGATCAATACCACTGTCTTGCTGAAGATGAATACGGGTTTATCTGGTTTAACCTTATTTTTTTCGATCAATCATTATAAGAATTCTTTCGATACCAACGTAACCGATTATCTGAGGTACATTTTCTATTCACATTCTCTCGTAAGCATAACCCTCTTATTCATTATGATACGGATGATTATTCAATATCGTCATCGCCCGGTACAACTGCTCTATAAAGAATAATTTTATCAATTGGTGAGAGAAAGTCATGTCCGATAAGGAAAGTTGATAATTGCTTTTGTGGTACAACTTTGAGTCAAAACCGTAAGCACCTCCTATTAAGAATATCAATCGGGATTTACGTTGAAGTTGTTGAGACTCAATAAAAGAAGCAAATTTTTTTGAGTTTAAGCGCTTACCTCTTTCATCTAAAAGGATCAAATAATCTGAGGGTTTAAGTTGTTTAATAATTACGTTGGCTTCCTCGAACTTGATTTGGTCAGGCGTTAAATTTTTCCTGGTCTTAAGATTGGGAAATTCTCTTACCTGAAAGGAAAGATATTTGGAAATTCGCTTTGAATATATGGATACCCCTTCATCAACAAATTTGAATTTTGATTTACCAATATACCATAATTCCGTCTTCATTATTTTTTGGGGATGTGTGCAATCGCCTCCATTTCAATAAGAAATCCGAAGTGTAATTCATTGACTGGAACGATGGCTCTTGCCGGACGATGATCTCCAAAAAATTCTGCATAAATCGAATTGACCGCTCCCCAGTGATCCCCGTTGGAAATATAAATCGTAGTCTTAACAATATCCTGGATTGTACCACCCGCAGCATTAACAACAGCCTGAACATTTCGTAAAACCTGTATGGTCTGATCTTGTATACTTCCGGTAATTTTTTCACTTGCTGCATTGATGGGTAACTGACCAGAAACAAAAAGAAAACCATTGGCCAGCATACCAGGACTATAGTGCCCTCCAGGTGAAGCTATTTTCTTTGAACTAATTGATTGCATATAAAATTGAGTTAGTTATTCTACATCCTCATGGAAAAACCACGCAACCCCATTCAAATCATAAAATCCAAATTCTTTCGTTCCCCATTCTGTAACTGTTGGGGCTTTATCCACTAAACCCTGTTTGCGATACTCTTCATATATTCCATCAATAGTGCTCATCTGAATCCTCATTTGAGGCATAGCATTCATATTAGGCATATCCTGAGGGTACTGAAATTGTAAATGGAAAGAAAGGTGATCTCTTTCCATTATTGCGTATATGACTGGTCCATCATCATATTTTGTACTATCAAATACTTTATTAAATCCCATTCTTTCTTCATAAAACTTTATGTCACGCTCCATATCATCGGTGGGTATCACCGGGCTCAATGTTATAAATTGACTATCCATATTTATGATGTTTTCTAAATTTTGTAAATTATCTTTTAATTTTTTCTCCCTACATGGTCACCAAATTTAGCCTTATAATCAGCGATAGCATTTTCTACAATTTGCAAAGCAATAAACTTAGATTGAAATTCCTCAATAACCACTGATTTATTTTCTAATTTCTTGTAGTCTTCAAAAAATGTTTGCAATTCTCTAATAAAATGTTGAGGTAGTTCGCTGATGTCATTAATATGATTCACACTCATATCACCTTCCGCAACCGCTATAATCTTATCATCTGCCTCACCGTTATCAATCATTCGCATGCATCCAATCACCTGAGCTTGCACTAAGCAGAGTGGTGTAATATCAATTTGAGATAAAATAAGTATATCCAGTGGATCTTGGTCGTCACAATAAGTGCGGGGGATGAATCCATAGTTTGCTGGATAATAGACCGATGAATACAAAACCCGGTCCATTTTAAGCAGGCCAGTCTCCTTATCAAGCTCGTATTTAGCTCTGGATCCTTTGGGGATTTCAATGATACCATTCACAAATTCAGGCGTATTCCTACCCGGATTTACATCGTGCCATGTATTAATCATTAATTATTTTAGTATTAAAGGTAATTATTTGCTTGAAATGAATGAATTCCATTTAATGCCGGCGCATCATCTTTTCAAAAAAAGACTATCTCAAAACTCAATACTATACTAGATATTCACATCCTTCAAAAAGCGAAGCGGCTACAATTCCGAAAAAATGTAACCGCTTGCCACGCTTTCTCTATTATCTTAAATATATCAATTAACCTTAATCATTTTTTTAGTTATTATTTGAGTTCCAGATTGAACTTGATAGTAATAGATACCACTTGTCTCAAACGGTTCGCTGGTAAGCGATATATGATTCATTCCTTTTGAAAGGCCTTGATTCAAATCCATAATTACTCTTCCCGTTACATCCAGTACTTTAAAAATAATGTTCTGGTCGAGATGCGAATAAATGGTCACCTGCGTATTGTTATTAAACGGATTCGGTGTATTCTGCAAAACTTGGAGTCCTTCGCTATCCCCAAACTCTAAATCCTCATCAATGAAACTTAACTCAATACTTAATGCTTCCCCTGAAATATTATAAGCTTCGGAATTTAAGCTAACTTTAGAAATTTGAATCATATCAGATAATAATCCATTCTCCGTCACTCTAAATTTTATGGAGAATGCCGGTTGACCGTCCTCGACATTCCATCCTCCCGGATAAGAAACGCTTGCCAATAAAGTATTTGAACTTTGTGCTATCCATAACTGATCTTGCGCATGAATGAGATCAGATGTGGTTTCCATCCATTCCAATCCGTCTAAGTTTAATGCAAGCTGAAATCCCTCGACTCTTTGCATCTTCTCTCCATAAATAGGCACTTCAATAAGGTCTCCGGCCTGTACTTGCTGATCAACCAGTTTAAATTCTAATTCATCTGTCGATCGAATAGAAGCTTCATTTTTCAATTGATTATTTTCTGCTGTTTGATTGACATCTCCAACTTTCACGGCAACAAAGTTCATATTATGGACACTTCCATCGTTTAAGTCAAAGCCGATTTCTTCAGGAAATCCCCAAGGGTAAGATATATCTTCAAAGACATGATCTGCATCGACGAATCGCCACGACGTATTATTATTAGGCAAAACAGTTTCCGCTCCTAAGATTAATTTTCTTAAAGTAATAATATCCAACGCCGTCAATGAATTACTTTTATTCAGGTCTGCTGCAATCATTTTATAAGGAGATTGAAATTTATCCAAACCAATCAAGTGTTTTTGAATTACAATGATATCCAAGGTAGAAATGCCGTCCATCAAATTGTCATTTTTTAATGGTTTAATCCGATAACCGGAATCCTTAGGCAGTCCTTGGAACATGAATGTCCCATTTTGAATGGTCAATGTACTCGTTTGAAAGTTTCCATTATT
>JAHEJC010000120.1 GCA_024639065.1 Lewinellaceae bacterium
CAACATCCAGATACCGGCCGAATCGTTCCACTTCTTCCAAGTCTTCAGCAGAGAGGACTTTGCCGCGGTCATACTGTTTCGAAGCATCCCAGGTTAAGGGTTCAGACATATGCTCATTCATACCCAGGTCAAGGTCTGACATAACCAGTACCGGCGTCTGAAACCGATCGGCCAGATCAAATGCAAGAGCGGTATGATCAAAACATTCTTTAGGGGTGCTGGGAAATAAAAGGATGTGTTTAGTGTCCCCGTGAGAAGCATACGCTGAACTTATAATATCTGCCTGTTGAGTTCTGGTAGGCATGCCGGTAGAAGGTCCTCCACGTTGAACATTGATCAAAACAACAGGTATTTCCGCATAATAAGCAAGTCCCAAAAACTCATTCATCAGGGATACTCCCGGGCCACTAGTGGTAGTGAATGCTCTTGCTCCATTCCAGGTGGCTCCAATGACCATTCCTATGGCAGACAATTCGTCCTCCGCTTGGATACTGGCATATTTATTTTTACCAGATACGCTATCTACTCTTAATTTTTTTGCATAAGTTTCAAACGCTTTAGCTATAGACGTTGAAGGTGTGATCGGATACCAAGCTATGATAGATGCACCTGCGTAAATGGCTCCCAAAGCCGAAGCCATATTCCCTTCCATCATAATCATATCGCCGACCAGATCTTTACGCTCTACCCGCACCGGCAAAGGACATTCATAATGCATCTGAGCATAATCGAAGCCCAGGTCCAGTGCTTTATAATTGGGTGGTATCAGTTTTGCCTTTTTCTCAAAATTCTCTGCAATTATTTGTTTGATCACCTCTAGTTCAATATCCAGCAGCGCAGCTAGTGCACCTACGTAGACAATATTTTTAAATAATTGCTGCTGTCTGGGATCTTTGTAATGTTCGATACAAAGCTTCATCATAGGAATTCCAATGAAATGAATATCTGATCTAAGCAATTCATTATGCATTTTTTTGGAATTGTCATAGATCAAATAACCACCGGGCTTGACTGATTCAATATCCAGCAATAAACTTTGAGGATTAACAGTCAAAACAACATCGACCTCACCTTTTCTACCCAGATATCCTTTTTCACTGACCCGGACCTCATACCAGGTAGGCAGGCCTTGAATATTAGAAGGAAAAATATTTTTGGGTGTAACTGGAATACCCATACGAAAAATCGACTTTGCAAAAATTCCATTAGCACTTGCCGAGCCGGTCCCATTTACATTCGCAAAGCGAATCACAAAATCATTTACACCACTGGAACTTGACATATTTCAGTTGCTTTTGTAACACTATAATAGAATTTCTGCATATCCCACGCTGCCGTAGGACATCGTTCTGCGCATAATCCACAATGAAGACAAACGTCTTCATCTTTAATCATCACTCTGGTGGTGGGTAATATATCAGAAACATAAAGATCTTGAGTCAACTCCAATGCCGGGGCATTCAGTCGGGTTCGCAGGTCCTCTTCTTCTCCATTCATCGTAAAGGTGATGCAAGAGGTAGGACAAATATCCACACAGGCATCGCATTCAATACAACGATCCGTGAAGAATACGGTTTGTACATCGCAATTAAGACAGCGTTGTGCTTCTTTAAATCCTAAGTCTTCGTCAAATCCCAATTCCACTTCTACTTTGCGGTTCTTAAGGGTAACTTTTTTGTCTGCATGGGGCACTTTAAATCGTTCATCATCCGTCACGCTACTGTCGTACATCCATTCATGGATACCCATTTTTTGACTAGCCAAATTGGTATAGGGTGGTGGTCGGTCAATGAGCGATTCTCTATTACAAAATAAATCAATCGATATAGCGGCTTGGTGTCCATGGGCTACTGCTGTTATTACATTCTCTGGTCCAAATGCTGCATCTCCACCAAAGAAAACTCTAGGATGTGTGGATTGAAAAGTAACTTCATTTAATACTGGAATTTCCCATTTACCAAATTCAATGCCAATATCTTTTTCAATCCAGGGGAATGCGTTGTCCTGACCAATGGCGATTATTACATCATCGGCTTCAATGAAAGTGTCAGGCTCACCGGTGGGAATCAGTTTGCGACGACCCGTCTCATCATACTCGGCGGTTACATGACCAAATAGCACGCCCTTCAACTTACCATCTTCCATCACGAATTCTTTAGGCGGCATATTATTCATTATGGGAATATCTTCGTGCATAGCATCTTCGATTTCCCAGGGAGAGGCTTTCATATCTTTGAATGGACTTCTTACCACGACGCTGACCATTTCTCCTCCCAGTCTCCTGGAGGTGCGGCAACAATCCATTGCGGTATTTCCACCACCTAAAATGATCACTTTCTTACCGATTGACTTAATGTGTTCAAAGGCTACTCCAGCTAACCATTCTATACCAATGTGTATGTGGGCATTCGCTTCCTCTCTACCCGGAAGACTTAGATTTCTACCTTTGGGAGCCCCAGTACCTACAAAAATAGCGTCGTAGTCTTGATCCAATATTTCTTTCATACTGGATACAAAAGTATTGAAGTGGGTCACTACACCCATGTCCAAAATATAATCTACCTCTTCCTCCAACACTTCAATAGGTAGCCGAAAAGCAGGGATTTGAGTTCGCATCATTCCACCCCCGGCATTCCATTCATCGTATAAATGCAGTTCATAACCTAAGGGAGCTAGATCACGAGCTACAGTAAGTGAAGCAGGACCACCGCCTATCAAGGCTATTTTTTTACCGTTCTTGACCAGGGGAACTTCAGGCATTAGGTGTTTAACCTCACCCTTATGATCAGCAGCGACTCGTTTCAGTCTGCAAATAGCGACGGGTTCATCTTCAACCCGGCCCCTCCGACAGGCTGGTTCACAAGGCCGATCGCAGGTTCTTCCCAGAATCCCGGGAAAAACATTGGACTCCCAATTAATCATATAAGCTTCTGTATATTTCTCAGCTGCAATGAGTCTAATATATTCCGGAACGGGTGTATGCGCGGGACAAGCATATTGACAATCCACTACCTTGTGAAAATACTCCGGATCTTTAATATCTGTAGGTTTCAATTTTTTTTGTGTTTTTTAAAAATTAATAATACAAAATAATGTGTTATTTGCTTCTAAAAATCCGCATATATTAATTTATAGGCTACCACTTTAAATATTAAAATTATGTTTAATTTATTCTATTTTTTGTACTGATTATCAACGAATTATTGTAATATTAGTAATTATCAAAACAAAACAATTTTAATATGGGCAGTTTATTACCATTAATCATCCAACTTTTAAGTGGTGCTGTTGGAGGCAATCTGGCCGGATCACTTTTTAAAAATCTATCGCTAGGAACATTATGGAATTCAGTGGCAGGCATTGCGGGTGGAGGACTCGGGGCGGCAGTACTGAACGGAATTGGTATCGGTGGAGGTGATGGCACTATGACCATCACCGGAATACTCAGTAGCATTGCCGGTGGTGGTGTCGGCGGAGGGGTCGTTATGGCCATTATTGGCTTTATAAAAAAAACCATGAATAAAGGATAGTTACTATCCAAAAACAAAGTTGTACAGAGAGGGAGTTAATTTTGTACTTCCTCTTTTTTTTATTCGTTGATGGTATTCTTCGCTTTAAAATACGCTGCTGCCCATAATTTAATCTCAGCAACAGTATATTCAAACTATAGTTAAAATATTGTATTCATCCTGGTTCGCAATTAATTCAATTAATAGTAATTCATCTACAAAAATGGTGAATAGCCAGGTTCGAATGAAGTCAGATTTTTAAAAAATTTCCTACCTTAATAGGTACTTGATTTCAGTATATTCTATTATTTGGTATTGAAGTAATTTTTTAAAATCAAAAAAATCAATGTCATGAAAAACACCTTAAGATTTGTATTTTTCAAACTGTGTTACAAATGATTAAAATTCCCGAGTCTCAAACAACTACCCGAAGAATTGGCATATCATTTCGCGGAGAAACACATCATTCGGTTTATTAATTGGCCGGAGTATCCCTACTTTCATCAATCCGAGATATTTTTATTTCCAAGTGAAATGTGCCAAATATCCATGACTTCTGACCGGATGGGTTTGCAATTGTTCATAGATATAAGGGATATGTCCGAAATGATTTCATCCGGTATCCTTTCAGGAACTATTCAGATAAATAATAAGGGACTTCCCATGATATTGGGACCGGATGCTCCGACGATCGGAGGATATCCTCGAATTGGCGTGGTTGGCAGGATTGACTTTGACAAACTGGGCCAGCTATCTCCTGGCGACACCGTAACCTTTAAGCATATTAGCCACAGAAGGATATAGACTATTCGATTACAGGCAGGAGCGGATGGATTATTTATTAGGGAATGAAGTGGAAGGGAAATAGCAGAGGCTGATTAATTTTATAATTTTGAATAAGGATTATCTATTAAAGTTTTAAAAATAAAATAATATGAAGGAATACAGATCTTTCTTATTCGTACTAGTCATCTTTTTGACTGCCTTGGAAGCTAATTCTATATTTGCTCAATCACTCGAGCTCGATGGCAGTATTCAAATGAATAATGTGTCCAGCGGCATCTCGAATATCGTCGAGGGAAATGATTACAAAGGGATTATCCAATTTGTTAGCAATGATGCGCTATCGATATTTGCGAAAGGAGATATAAATTTGGGGCACATAGCCCGAAGTCAAATTCCACTCTTACTTTATACAAACCTGTTAATTAAAAGTAATGGAGATGTAGGTATAGGTGCAATTCCTAAAACAAAACTCCATATCTCAGATAATGCGGAGATTATGAGATTGAATTACAATTCCAGCTCGCACGGCTACCTGAGTTTTTATGAGTCTAATACCCGCCGCGCCTGGTTAGGGTTTCCTAGTGACGGATCTGACGATTTGTATTTTACCAATGAGCATAGTGGCAATATTGTCTTGTATAATGATCCGGGTTTTTTGGAAATCACTCAATCCGGCAGGTTATATACCAATACCAATGGGTTAAGGAACATTGGAAATTTTAGGAATATGCAGTACAACCCCAGCACAGGAGAAATTGGTTATGATGACTCTTCCCGACGCTCCAAACAGAATATAGAAACATTAAAGGATGACTGGACTAAATTATGCAAAACGCGTCCAGTCCAATATTCCAGGTTCCATAGTCCTGACCGTTCGGAAATCGGCTACATTGCTGAAGAAATCGATAGTGTGGGTTTAGGTCATTTGGTAGGATATGATCACGACGGAAAGCCTGCAGATGTTAGGTATGACCGTATGGTTTTATATCTAACTGAGCTGGTAAAGGATCAGCAGGAAAAAATAGATGAGTTAATCGAACAGAATAGAAAACAAGAAGAAAGGTTGTTGCAGTTGGAAAATGATAATAATTAGTAATACCAATTTTGGAAATGGCACAGCCCATCGTGGTTATTTGAGGCAATTAAGGGTGCTCATCCGCTTTGTCCACCTCATTTTTATCCACAGGCCGGTATCCGATCTACGTGAAGGTATACCCAAATCCGATCATTGGAAATACGTTGTACGTACAAATAGAATTGCTGAAACCTGCATTGCTATAGTGTTTAAGTCTGGACGGGAAAATGGTGAATAAACAGGCTCGAATGAAGTCAGATTTTTAAAAAATTTCCTACCTTAATAGGTACTTGATTTCAGTATATTCTATTATTTGGTATTGAAGTAACTTTTTAATTAAATCAAAAAAATCAATGTCATGAAAAACACCTTAAGATTTCTATTCTATCTAAGTTTGATCTTTTGTTATTCACTTAATATATCAGCTCAGGAAAGTGAATTAACTAAAACAGCCCTTTCCTTTTTCCCGAGCGCTCCGGGACCATTTGCTGCAACTTACAGTCTGAATGGTAGCAGATTATTCAGAGCCTTCAGTACTGGTATATTTTCCCCGGACACTGTTCGAGTAGGTAACGACTTAGGCTTCGCCTATTTGACTAGCAACAGACTTTCTATAAATACCGCTGCGACGATACCCACCAATTTTGCCTATTATGGTATAGATGAAATACGCTTCAAAGCAAAGGGAAGCAACCAAGCACAAGAAGAGTGGATTATTCAAAGAAACCCGATTGTTCAAGACCCGCCCCAAGGTAATTTCGAAATAGTCCGTACGAAAATAGCTGCTGGTGGTGGGGCTGTTTTAGATCCGGTTATGACCGTGAACACTGACCTAGAGGTTCGTTTTCACACTATTGGGAACAGTCTATCAGCAAATGATTTGCGCGTTACGGCAAATGGAACCTTAACCACCAATGCATCTGATATCCGGATGAAAGAAAATATATCTACCTTGGAAAATTCCTTAGAAAAAATAATGAAATTGCGGGGCGTTTCCTTTACCTGGAAAAATGATCCAGCCGTGGGCCCTCAACATGGATTGATTGCTCAAGAAGTTTTGAAGGTTGTCCCAGATTTAGTCTTTAAGAAGGGTGAATATTATGGCGTTGATTATTCCGAGATGGTAGGACTTTTTGTAGAAGCCATCAAGGAGCAACAAGGTATTATTGAACAACAACGCCTTGAAATTCTGGAACTAAAAAAATTGGAAGAAAGGATAAGCAAAATGGAAAAAATGAAGTTTTCCAGTAATTGAATTTATAGTTCGAGGCTAATCAGATTTTGCAAAATACGGCACATTTAGAATCTTGCCTGTTAATTTGGTTGTCTTGGTAATGTGGGAAAAACCGAACATAGATTGGAGTTATTTGAGTTTTTATTAGTTACACACCTACATCCACTACGCTGCAAGGACACACTCCTATCATCACACACCCGCCTGCGGCCAGAGCGGGCCCACACCCACTCACACTCACACTCACACTCACACTCACACCTTATTTATCCATACTGATCCAACATTGCCTTAAGGTCATCTAAGGTATTCGCTTCTTGTTTGGGCTTATTCTTTCGCCAACGTTTCATACGAGGAAATCTCAGCGCTACCCCAGACTTATGCCGGTTGGACGCATTGATCCCTTCAAAAGCAATCTCAAAAACCAACTCGGGCTTGACCACACAGACTGGTCCATACCGTTCTAAAGTATTACTTCGAATAAACCGGTTAATCTCCATGAACTCCGCATCAGTCAGGCCCGAATACGCTTTAGTAAATGGGATGAGCTGCTCCCCTTTCCACACCCCAAAAGTAAAATCTGTATACAAGCTTGCTCTACGACCATGTCCTCTTTGAGCATAAATCATCACAGCGTCTATAACCAATGGGTCAATTTTCCATTTCCACCAACTTCCTCGCTTGCGGCCCGCCTCATAAGTTGACAATTTATTTTTGAGCATGATGCCTTCACAGTGATGTTGCCGGGAAGTACTGCGTATCCTTTTCAAATCTTCCCAGGTATGGAAATCTACCATCTGAGATATTTGTAGAATGGTCGGTTGATTTGTTTCTGATATGACTTGCTCCAAAAAGGGTCTGCGAACTTTTATAGGTTCAGTCCGTATATCCTTTCCCTGATACTCCAGTATATCATAACTGCGAAAAACTACTGGAATTTCATTCATCGTTTTTTTAGATACCGCTTTTCTGCCAATACGTTTTTGTAAAGCATAAAATGACAAAGGCTTTCCATCCTTAAATGGCATAATCTCCCCATCCAACACGACTCCTTCCGGAAGGAAGTGTTGTAATACTTGGAGTTCTGGGTATTTGTCTGAGACCAGCTCTTCCCCTCTGGACCATATGAATATTTCTCCTTTGCGATAAATCAATTGGCCCCGAATACCATCCCATTTTCGCTCTGCAATCCAATCATTTGGTGATTGCAATGACTCTACGTCGCCCTCCAAAGCATAGGCCAGATAAAAAGGATAAGGCTTAGAAATATCATCCAACGTATTTTCGGACCGAAACAATTCATCAAAAGAAATGGTATCCGGCGTCCAATTACCCATCATACGGTGCGCAACCGCGCTTTCTTCAATTTGTAAAACTTTGGCTAATGCCTTGGCCGTCATCTTTTGGGAGACTCCAATTCGAAAACCACCCGTAATAAGTTTATTCAACAAAAAAATTTCATCGGTCGATAGTTGTTCCCAGGCATTTAGAATCTTTCTTTTTTTCTCTTCTTCATCTACGTCCTTTAAATTTTGGATATATTCGATCCAATAAGAAAGAGATTGATTGCTTTGCAAAGTCGCTTTAGGCGTAATTAGTGAAATCGTTTCAGCCAAGTCTCCCACCATACTATAAGATTCATTAAACAACCATTCAGGCACTTGAGCATGCTCAGCAGCCCAAAGACGAAGTAAAGTGGTGTTAACGGTGCGTCGAGGGCGACGATGGGAAAACAAAGCGATGGTCCACATTTTATCCTGGTCCGGCGCATCTTTAAAATAATCCACTAAAGCTCTTAATTTTGAATTTGTCTTTGTGGTTTGATCCAATTCCCTAAATAGTTGAGCGAAACGTTTCATGCTTCCTCCGTTATTTCATCATTTTCTCCGGAGTACAAGGTTTGTACTGTTGAGGCATTATATCCTTTATTTCGAAACCACTTTGCCGTTACTTCGGTAAACCCGTGGGTAGCATAAATATAATCCGGTTCTGCATAATCGACAGCCTGGTTTAACCCTTCCCAGTCGATGTGGTCAGATAAGGTAAATCCTCTGTCTACGCCCCGGCGGCGACGATTACCTCTCACCGCCATCCAACCAGAAGCTACTCCACTCACATAATTTTTAAACCTTTTAGTCCACGGGCTTCCCAGCGCTGATGGTGGAGCAATGACAATATTTCCTTGAAGCTCCTTAAATTCGGTTTCTGGAGTAACCTGAATAGTAGGTTGTACAGCTATCCCGGCAGTCCGCAAAGCTTGGTTGGTATTTTCGACAGCTCCGTGAGTATATATCTTACCAATGTCTAAGTTTAAACCTTGGATTAAACGCTGCGCTTTGCCCAACGAATAACCTGCCAGCAGCGTGACCTTATTCTCCGACTGATTTTGCTGCCACCACCGGTTAATATCTTCAAAAATCTGTTCCTGCTTTTCCCACTTATAAATTGGTAAGCCAAATGTGCATTCTGTTATGAAGTGATGACACTTTAACGGTTCGTAAACACCCGAAAATTCGTCATCCTCAATTTTGTAATCTCCCGTTACAACCCATACTTCATCTGAATACTCTACTCTGATTTGTGCTGATCCAATAATGTGTCCAGCCGGATGCAATGACACTCTTACGCCATTAAAAAACAATGATTCTCTCCATCCCACCGCTTCAACCGAGATATCTGCTCCAAGCCTGAGTTTTAAAATGGGTACTGTTTCTTCACTACATAAATATTGTTTATGACCAGCCCGGGCATGATCGGAATGACCATGGGTAATAATTGCTTTAGACACTGGCTTCCATGGGTCGATATAAAAATCTCCCTGTTTACAGTAAATACCCCGATCGCCGAATTCTAATAATGACATGTGTAAAAAGAATAAAAAATTTAAATAGGTAAAACAGGAAAAAGTTTAAAGGATACGGAAAATAATGAAAAGACAAGAAAATGTGAAATGACAACCGTTAAAGGTTAAGGATTAAGGGGGAGATAGCGGATTGTTAAACCATGATCAAAAGATAAAAGGAAAGGATAAATGAGGAAAACAGACTGCAGACTTAGGACTGCAAACTGACGACAGCAGACAGCAGACAGCGGATAACATATAGCGTATAACGTATAAATTGTTTATCTTAATAGGTTCAAATTCAACATACCTATCATGAACAAACGAAGTTTTTTAAAGACGATTCCTTTTCTCGGCTCTGCATTAACTTTTTCATTCCCGAAATTAGAAAAATTGATGGAAACCTACCAGGGAATTGACGCTGATGAATTAGCTACGGATGAAAAATTCTGGGCTGAAATACGCAGCGGCTATCGACTAAAACCAGATTACATCAATCTGGAAAATGGATATTATTGTTTGATTCCTCAAGAAACACTGGAGAACCAAATTCATCATTTGCGAGAAATAAATTATCAAGGTTCCTGGTACATGCGTACAGTTCAATGGGACAATTATAAAATGGTCAGAACTCGACTCGCGGAGATGTTAGGCATATCAGCGGAAGAGGTTGCGGTCACCCGCAATACTACCGAATCGCTGGATACCGTAATTGGGGGATTCCCCTGGGAACAAGGCGATGAGGCCATTATGACCGAACAAGACTATTTTTCGATGTTGCATATGTTTAGATTACAAGCACAACGAAAAGGTATTGTCAATAAGTTAATTTCTATCCCAAATCATCCAACATCAGACCAAGAAATTGTAGATCTGTATGCTTCACAAATTACGGAGCGCACAAAAATGATTATGGTTTGTCATATGATCAATATTACCGGTCACATTTTACCAGTCCGCAAAATATGTGACATGGCGCATAGTCAGGGAGTCGAAGTATTAGTTGATGGGGCTCACGCCGTAGGTCATATCCAATTTAATATGGCTGATCTAGATTGCGACTATTATGGATCAAGTTTGCATAAATGGCTCAGCGCTCCATTGGGGTCAGGTTTGTTGTATGTGAAAAAAAACAAGATTGAAAAGTTGTGGCCACTTTTTGCACATCTAGGTAAAGAACAGGATAGCATCGAGCGTATTAATCATCGCGCCACACATTCTATTGCAACTGATTTAGCTATTTTAAACGCTATTGAATATTACGAACGAATTGGTTATGAAAACAAGGAGGCACGATTGCGCTATATCCAACGATATTGGTCAGACCAAGTAAGAGATTATCCAGGTATCACGGTCAATACACCAAAGGAAGCTCATAAATCTTGTGGTATCGCCAATGTGGGAATAGATGGTATGAAACCTAAAGAAATGGCCAGTCAATTACTGGAAAAATACCACATTTGGACGGTGGCTATAGATGGTGCCGGAGTTCATGGTTGTAGAATATCCCCGAACATCTATACAAACCTTAAAGAACTGGATAAATTTGTAGTTGCACTAAAAGAAATGGCAGATGGATAAAAAGGAAAAGAAAAAAGGTGAAGGGTAAAGGGTGAAAGACTGTTAATTTAATTTATAGGTATTTATTATAGCTACTTTCAGGACTACTCATTTTTTGTACTTTGGTGTTGAGTAAATTTCAGCCTAAATATGGAACCCCAGCCTGAGAAAGAATATCTGCTCTTCCGAAATAGGATTCGAAGATTTGTCGAACGCCTTCAACGGGACGAAAGTAAGATGTATCGGGATCTAGGCATCACCACTCCGATCAGATGGATGAGAGTCTTACATGTTTTGGATGAAGCTCAAAGGCCTTTGGGAATCACTGAAATTGCCATAAGGCTAGATCGAACCCATCCAGACATTCATCAAATAACTATACAATTGGGCAAGGAAGGTTTAATTAGAAGCTATATAGATACAAATGACCAGCGTAGGCGACTGGTTACCATCAGTTCTCAAGGGGAAGAATTAATCAATCAATTAATGCCTATCTGGGATGCAACGGAAGAAGCTACTTCTCAGTGGGTATTTGAGCAAGCACCGGAGTTTATGATTTACCTCAATGCCCTTGAAGATTCTTTATCACGGCGGTCATATTACCATCGAATTCTAGATAAAATCAAAGAAAAGGCTGCTGATAATATTGTGATCAGTCCTTTTCAGAAATACCCGGATCGAGAACCACTTATTCTAAATTTTTTTAACGAATGGCAGAAATCATTCCATCCTGTGGCTAAGTTGGAAGCTTCTTTAAGCACGATTCGAACGACTATTTTTAATCGGAGCGCGGAAGTCTTTTTTGCGCACAGCAATGGAGAATGCGTAGGCCTCTGTGTTTTACAACGATTGAGTTATGATATCCTCCAACTATTATTCATTTATGTCCTACCATCTGCGAGGAGAAGACATGTGGGTCGATTATTAACGCAGGCTTCTATTGATTATGCGAAAGACATAGGATGCAAAATAATTATTGCGCATATCCATCGGATATTGGTACCTGTGGACCAATTGTTACGTCAGCATAATTTTGAGCAATCCCGCCACTTAAACAAAAACTATATTCCTTTTGAAAATCTGCCACATACTATGGTGCTCAAACTAAAAAGATGAAAATACATCGTGTTGAAATCATTCCAGTCAATATTCCTTTAATAGAACCTTTCGAAATATCCTTAGAAACAGTTACTGAAGCGAATAATGTTTTTGTAAAAATTTACACTGAGGATCTCGTAGGAATAGGTGAGTCCAGCCCATTTAAGTCCATTCTGGGAGAATCTCAAAGCAGTCAAATAGTCATTGCACAACAATTAGCTAATGTGTGGATTAATCAACCTATTCAGGACATAGAAAACTGTATTAATTTGTTGGATCAAGTCATAGCTGGTAATCATGGCATAAAGAGTGCTTTCGATATGGCTCTTTATGATCTTAATGCACAAGCACAAGGCCTGCCTCTCTATAAGTTTTTTGGAGCAGAGGTAAAGAAGCCTCTAGAAACAGATATGACTATTGGTATGCAGTCAACTGAAGAAATGGTTTCCAGCGCTCTAAAAATTAAAGATCAAGGTTTCGGAGCCATAAAAGTGAAAGTCGGAAAGAACCCAACACTGGATATAGAACGTATTGCTAGTATACGACATGCCATTGGTGAATCTGTAAAATTAAGGATTGATGCTAATCAAGGATGGACATTAGATCAGGCTAAAATAGTTTTACCTAAAATGTCCGCTTTTTCTGTGGAGCATTGTGAAGAACCGATTGCACATTGGAATCTTAAGGGTCAGCAAGAGATCGTACAGTCAAGTTCTATCCCAATCATGGCTGACGAATCTATATTTGATCATCACGATGCCCGGCGTTTAATCGATTTTGATGCTTGTGATGCATTTAATATAAAACTGGCTAAATCTGGTGGCTTATATAAAGCTCAAAAGATAATTCAAATTGCGCAAGAACACCAGATGCCCTGTCAAGTGGGATGTTTTTCGGAAACCCGTCTAGGTATAACAGCGCTAGCCCACTTTTCTATCGCCTATAACCAAATAGTATACTATGACATGGACTCTCCACTGATGCTGGTAGACGACCCTATTCTAGGAGGCATCACTTATAAAAATGGAAAAGATGTGCTCATACCAGGTGATCAACCTGGACTTGGGGTTGCCTTAGATTTATCTTATATTGATCAGAATCACATCATATCTATCTCTTGAACGACTTAATTGCCCTTGATCATCATTTCGTTTTATTCTTTATATTAGTTGGAGCTGCTTTTATAGGCATTGTAGGGGAATATAAAAAATGGTTTGGAAAGATTTCCGGCGCGATCATTACGATTATTATAGGTGCGGTGTTTACCACTTTAAATATAATCCCATCTGCTTCAGAGCAAACGTTGGATGTGCCCACCTACAACTTTGTCTACGGTTATATTATTCCATTTTCGATCCCATTATTATTGTTTAGCACCAACATAAGCAACATCATCAAACAATCTGGAAAATTGTTACTCTTGTTTTTCATTGGATCTATTGGAGTATGCATCGGAGCGGTTATCGGATATTACCTTTTATCCCTTGGTGAACAAGGACATAAATTGGCTGGCGTATTTATCGGAACTTATACTGGGGGCAGTGTAAATTTTATGTCTGTAGCTGCCGCATTTGATTTCTTATCAGATCCGTTATTTGCTACGGCAGTGGTGGTAGATAATACCTTTACCAACTTATATTTTATGCTCATCTTCTCCATCCCAGGAATACGCTGGATAGCCAGTAAATTCACTCCCGTCGACCGCAAATTTGAGGTGACCGCTGATCCGCAAGGGACTGATCATGACGCAGTAGGTTCGCTGGTGGATTTGATTTCCGTATTATTTATTGCATCTCTGTGCTGCGCAATTGGTTTTGCTGCCGGACCGATACTTGGCCAGTTACTCAACACTGAAATAAATTTAGATATCCTGGTGATCACCCTAGTCGCCGTGACCTTGGTCAATGTTTTCCCTAAATACTTTACCCGATTAGATTACATTGCTTTTCCGATTGGTATGGCACTTATGTTTATTTTTCTAGCTACGATTGGTGCAGCTTGTGACTTAATTGCCCTAATTCAATCTTCTATCACAACGATACTTTTCGCATCCATCATCCTACTGGTACACCTGATTATCATACTTACCGCAGGTAAAATTATGAAAATGAATATCTACGAAATCGTAATTGCTTCGCTTGCCAATATAGGTGGCCCTTCTATTTCTGCACCAGCTGCTGCCAGCTATGGTATGAAGCGACTGGTAACACCAGCCATCCTGATCGCCATTTTAGGATATGTAATCGGAACTTTACTTGGTGTAGGTGTAGGTGCATTATTAAAATAGTTGTTGCACCCCTGGCTCTTTGTGTACTTTGCGCACTGGCGATTCTTTTTCTTTCCTTTGTACTCTTCGTGACTTGGCGGTTTCTCTTCCTTCCCATTGAGGTCTTTTGTGACCTTGTGGTTTAAAAAGCATACTCAGTTCAATATTGATTATAATGCACAATAATTCTAATATGCACCCCCAATTCACTATAAAGTCAGGTTTGACAGCGTCTATTAAACGAAGCCAGACGTTAAAAAATGTTAATTTGTTGGTCATTGGTCGAACAATTGGGTATTCCATTTGATTATAGTTTAGCTTTGCAGTGATTTTTACAAAAACATGACAAAAGTCAAACTCAAAATTTTTATGAAAAACTTAATAACTTCCTTTTTTGCTGTTACCATCCTTACCCTATTTGCATGGAATAGCAGTTTTGCTCAATTTCCAGGAGCCAAAAGAGGAGGAGGACCTACTATTACCGGTAAGATTACTGGAAATTTGATAGATAGTCTAACGGCATCCCCTGTTGAATTTGCAACAGTAGCCATTCGTAAAACAGGAACTGAAAAGGATATAAACGGAGCGATATCTGACGAAAAAGGTCATTTCAAAATAGCTGAAGTCAACTTAGGAAATTACGACTTGGTGATTTCCTTTATTGGTTATACCACCCTGACGATAGCTAATGTGGAGCTAACCCCTGAAAAGCCAGATGTGCATTTGGGTGACATAATGATGGTTATGGACAATGTAATTCTAGATGAAGTAGAAGTAATTGGTCAGGCCTCCATTATTGAAAATAAAGTGGACAAAATTGTTTACAATGCGGAAAAAGATAACTCGGTTAGAGGAGGAGATGCCACAGATTTGCTACAAAAAGTTCCGTTGTTGTCCGTGGATATGGATGGCAATGTCTCCCTTCGTGGTTCTCAAAATATACAGATATTAGTGAATGGGAAACCATCCGGTATGTTTTCTTCCAATGTAGGTGATGCGCTGAAAATGATCCCTGCTGACCAGATAAAAAGTGTGGAGGTCATTACTACGCCAACCGCAAAATATGATGCCGAAGGAACCGGTGGTATTGTCAATATCATTACCAAAAAGAAATCTATCGATGGCTTTAGCGGGTCGATTAATTCGTCAGTAGGCAATCGACAAAATAATGGAAATTTGAGTCTCAACCTGGCTAAGGGAAGGTTTGGATTAAATGGTAGTGGTGGTTTCTTTTATTCAGTACCTCAGGATGCACCGACCTCTTTTTTAAGAGAAGATTATATTAATAATCAGGTGAGACGGTTGACACAAGAAGGGTTTACTGAAAACTCTCGATTGGGTTTCAGAGGACAAGCAGGTGCTTTTTATGATATTAATGCATACAACAGCATAAATACAAATATCAATTTTCGGGGATTTAGTTTTGATCGAAACGGTTGGAGTGATGCTGTTTTTACGGATCCAACCATTGATCTTATGCAAACTTATCGTCGAAGTAATGATGGAACCACGGGCAGAAATGGTTTCGATTGGAACACGGACTACACTAAAAAATTTAAAACCAAAGGGCAAGAATTTGTATTGGCATTCCAGTATAGTGGTGATAACAGTGATAACAACACACTCAATAAAACTGAAAGTGATATTGATGAATTGCGCATGAATGAAAGAAATTTCAATGATGGAAAAAATCGTGAATACACCATCCAGATTGATTACACACATCCATTTTCCGAAGCTTTTAAACTGGAAGTAGGGGGTAAATCTGTCTTAAGGAGAATTACCAGTGACTATCAATATTTAGTTTTTAACCAAAGTAACGATAACTATTTATTGGAT
>JAHEJC010000503.1 GCA_024639065.1 Lewinellaceae bacterium
AATGATTTTACATCTTCCAGGATACGTTCCAATTTATCTTGCTCAATAGCTAAATCGAGTAACGATTTGGCATACCGGAAAGCGATTCTTATTACTGACATTCTATACGTTTAAATCTTTCACTAATGAATCCACAAAGGATTCTTGCTCCGCATTTCCGGCTAACTGCTTCCTAATCACTTTTTCTGCGATTTCCAATGCCATATTTCCCACCTGATTTTTTACTTCGACCAACGCTGCTTGTTTGCTCGATTCAATTTCCGCTTTGGCATTTTTCACAATCGTATTTGCTTCTTTCTTGGCTTTATCTTTGGCTTCTTTGATGATTGCATTTTTGGTATCTTTTGCTTCTTTGAGCATAGCCGCGCGTTCTTCCCTAGCCTCCTGAAGCAGCTTTTCATTTTCAGCATGTAGGTTGGCCATATCTTCTTTAGCCTTTTTAGCTTCATCCAGTGCATCCTGGATATCGTGCTCTCGTTTTTTCAATGCATTAGCGATCGGTTTAAATGCATATCGGCTCATTAACCACCAAAAGATTGCAAAAAAGATAGTAGTCCAGAAAATGAGTCCTACATCAGGCTTAATAACATCAAAATCAATTAAAAATAACATTGGCTACAATTTGTCAAAAAATGAATTTCTAAAATAAGCCGGGCTCCAACCAACCGTTGTCCCCCCGGCTTTAAAGTTTTAGCTGTCTTTCTTACTAAGCAGTCAATCCTGGCTGCGCAAAGAAAGATAAGATGATAGCGATCAATGCGGCACCTTCTACCAGGGCAGCCATCAAGATCATATTCGATCTGATGTCACCTACAGCTTCAGGCTGACGGGCAATAGCTTCCATAGCTTTACCACCCACCATTCCAATTCCAATACCAGCACCGATTACGGCTAATCCAGCTCCTAATCCTGCTAAAGTTCCTACCATTTGATTAATGAATTTATAATGGTTAAAAATTAATGATGTTCTTCTTCTACTGCAGCGCCTATATACGATGCAGTCAATATGGCAAATACAAATGCTTGAATGACGGCAACTAATAATTCAATAGCCATCATGAATAATGATAAAATCAGTGATCCGGGAGCCGTTAATAAAGCTCCTAACGTATTCTCTCCGGATTTCCCAAATATAAATATCAAACTTGTGAAAATAATGATGACCATATGACCTGCTGTGATGTTGGCAAAAAGTCGCAACATCAGTGTCAAGGGCTTGATAAACAAACCTAAAACCTCCACTGGTGTTAATATTGTTTTTACCCAAGCCGGTACCCCTGGCATCCATAAAACATGTTGCCAATAATGTTTGTTGCCATTTAGGTTGGTCACAAAAAATGCAAAGAGTGCCAGTACCAACGTAAACCCAAGATTTCCGGTAACGTTGGATCCACCCAAAAAAGGAATCTGTCCAAACAAATTGAGTCCTAGTATCAGAAAGAATAAGGCTTGAATCAACGGATTAAACCGTTCCCATTTATTACCTAAGAAAGGTTTACTCACTTCGTCCTGGATAAACATATAAATCGGTTCCATAAATGATTGAAATCCTTTTGGCGCTTTTCCATCTCTGCGTTGATACGATCGAGCTACTCCGCGCATGGCGAAGAATAATAGGAGCCCCACTAAGATCATCGATACAACATTCTTGGTCAATGAGAAATCATAAAAAGATGATAAGCCTCCGCCAAACATCCCGGCATCCAATTTACTTTTATCATCACATTTAAAAAGTTGACCATCGTGACAAACGTAGGTAATAGTCTTCGATTTATTATTTACCATTTCTTTTTGGTGGAGAATGGCACCATGCTCAACTACACCCGTAGGGAAGCCAGGCGTGACAATTCTCCGCACAGAGCCACCATCCAGGATATATCCATTTACTGCTTTGTGCCCATCACCATGACCAAAGGCATCCATCCCAAATTTGGATGACATAAAAACATCCAGTCCATGGCCGGGCGCAAATAAAATACAGGGTAGTGGTATTTGTAATGGTCCAATGCTGTAGACATTAGCATCGGCAATATGGTGGAAAGCTGTCTGACCTGCATCAAAAGGCCCGTGATGCCCACTGTGATCTGCTGAACAATCCAAGGCGTGACCTTCTTCATGCACCACACCTTCTTGATGCTCTGAAGGCTGGTTATGTTCCTGAGCAGTAAGACCTATAATAAGGAATAGAATAAATGTAAGAAGACTGATTAATTTACGCATAGATTTTCTTTCCGAAGTACTGCTATTCAAAATCGCTGCAAATGTAGGAAAAAAGGTGCGTTAATTAGAATCAGAAAATACTTTTTTATGGTTTAACAGACCGTAAATTAATGAGATAGAAGCGATGGATGTCTTATATGCTGAAAGAAAAGTTTTGACACACCAAATTTGCATTTATAAATGCTTACTTATACCAAAGCATTTTGGCTAAAACAGAGAATAGACAGAATTATGATCTATCTGACGCCAAGCTATATTAAGGATTGAAGTGAAGGACCAAGGTGCTGGCTCTAGTAGATGAATGGCTGGAGTATGTATTTTTGCTCCTTATGGACTAATAATAAGCTGCAGGAGAAAGAAGCGATACTCTTAGATATCCAGAAAGTATCATTTTACTCAAGCATTCTTTAAAACATTTTGGCTAAAAAAGAATATTACAGAAATTATAATCTTATCTCATGCCTGAATAATGACCGGCTTAGATTCAGGTGAAACAAAAATGGAGTGCCTTCCAGAAGTCATTGGGCCACGACAATTAACTATGCCTCAATTGATCAATTTCATCTTACCCTATGACCCATATCATAGTATTTATCCAGGAAAACTGCGATAATAAGCAAGCACACTAATTAAAATTCACACATGATGAGAAACCTAAAAATACTTGGGTTTGTCCTAACTAGCTATGTTTTGAGTATTGGCATGGATTCCTTTAAATTACTGGGACAAACAGAAATTAACCAAGAGGATGTAAGTGGAGTCTGGGCATTTTATGGATCACCTTATATGATAAATGTGGATATTGAAGTCCCTGATGGCCAAACTTTAATCATTGATCCTGGTGTCGAAGTTATTTTTACCCAACAAAAGAAATTTATAATCAAAGGCCAACTTCTGGCAATCGGAAAAGAAGACTCGATCATCACTTTTACAGCAATGGATACTACAACTGGATGGAGCGGTATGCAATTCTTAGACATTCCAGAAACCAATGACTCATCGAAAATGATTTCTTGTAAAGTAGAATTTGGCATTCATGATGAATTAATAACTGGAGAAAAGGATGCAGGAGGAATTTTCATTAGAAACACCGATAAAGTATTGATTAAGTTTTGTGAGATCACTAAAAATAAATCAATCAGTGATCTGGGTTCAGGAGGAGGTGGCATGGCTATCGGAAATTGTTCTCCAATAATTACTCAAAATCTATTTTCATTCAATCAAGCGATAGGAGGACATGGAGGCGGGCTGGCTGTGGTAAATAATGCCAATCCAATGGTGTCTAACAATATTTTCATTAACAATAGTGCGGATGGAGGAGGTGCAATCGTGGTTTCAGAATGCAACCCTGTTTTCATTAATAATACGATTTTACAAAATCATGCGGATCATGGTGGCGCAGTAGACATTATACGAGGGTCACCAACTTTTATGAACACCATTTTTTATAACAATACAGCAAGCTTTGGAAATGAAATTCATTTTTTTGAAGAATTCGGAGCCAATTTTTTGAATTGTGATCTGGCTGGCGGGAAAAAAGCGTTTTCCCAAAATTTTGAAAATGGTTGCCCTGATTGTAATGGAATATATGAAAGTAATATAGCATCGGATCCCCAAACTATGGGGTTTCTTAATGATTTCAATCTTGATGATTCTTCTCCGTGTATTGGAGCTGGAATACAGCAAGTGGAGATTGGAGAGTCTATTTACAATGCTCCTTCTGTTGATTTTTACGGAAATTCCAGACCTAATCCAACTGGTTCTCCGCCCGACATAGGAGCCGTAGAAAGCGAATTAGCATTATCCACAGGGATTGGTTCTTTAGAAGATCAGCAAGGGTTTAAATTTATCGAAAATTACCCCAATCCGGTGATTAACCATACTAGAATCAGCTATTATTTGAATCATGCAGGAACTATTAGTATCGAGGTATTTGATCTACTCGGTCAGCCAATAAGTTCTTTAACCAATACCTATTATCCTGCCGGAGAACACATGTTGAATTGGAATGTGGAAGGCATAGCCGACGGAATTTACCTATGTGTTTTAAAGATGCATGGAGCTATTGATTCAAGAAAAATCATTATCCAACGCTAATTTCAAATAGTCACTTTCTAAATAT
>JAHEJC010000121.1 GCA_024639065.1 Lewinellaceae bacterium
CAAATGTCGAAGAATAATTACCTCTGGCTTCGGTAACCCAACCCGTTGAAAAGGAATTATAGCCATATGCATCACTTGGGCCAAGAGCTATCGATGCCTGACCCCGAGCATCTGCATTCCAACCCACAGCAACTGCATAATCCCCTCTTGAAATAGAAGCTCCCAGTCCTGTTGTTCCACCTCCAATAGCCACTCCATATCTGCCACCAGTATATCCATACATTGCTATACCACCTTCTTCCTCAGCAGTCCCTTCCATTGTAAAACTACCTCTACCTTTCGAATTGCCGCCGAAAGTATAACTTCCATTGCCTTTTGCATTTCCGAAAAAAGCGACTGAACCACTTCCATCTGCCCAACCAAATGAACCAAAAGCAAATGAACCAAATCCTTTTGCCCGGGAATTTTGACCACCCGCAAATGAATAATATCCAATACTGTCATAGTCCCAGAATTTAGGGTAGTCATATCCCCCAAAAGCGTCTGTCAAGTATCCGCATCTAAAGGCTCCTTTTCCACTATAATAAAGCATTTTAAATCCACTACCCGACAGACTATCACCTATTAAAAAGTTCTTATTTGGACCTATTTGAAAGTCCGTATTGGGATTTGAGCGACCAATTCCTATTGAATCTGAGAGATTATAGATAGTTGTACCCTTTCTTTCCCAATCACCATCATCACCAGAGTTAATTTCATTCCATAGGACACCATTGTAATAATAGAATGCGGATTCTGTCATATCATAAACCAGCAGACCTTTTGCAGGCGATGATAAATTTTGTCTTTCGCTTGAAGTGAGTCGAGGGATTAAAATGCCTTTGTCGTTGGACGAGAAGTCAACCAAAACACTTGAATCTGGAATCTGACCCATCAGAGTTAAAGGCAATAATATCCATAGCAATGAAAGGAGTTTTAAAAGAGTCATTCTTTAATAAATTAAGTAATTTAGAAATATATCGAAACTATATTCGGTGAGTAGTACAGTTTGCCTTTTGTCAAAATACGAATTTCTTGAGGTTTTTTTCAAATCTTTGTTTAGGACTAGCAGAAAACGAATAGCGGTACACGGACCGCAGACAGCGGGTTACGGATGGCGGATAGCGGCAAAAGGATTATTTGATGATTCGACTATTTGGTTATCTGTTAAAGCAACCTAGAATCGGAACGGTCTCTTCGTGGTACCGGATAGTGGAAAACGGACGGCGGATCGCGGATTGTGTTTTAGGTTTGGAATAATCGTGCATTTCAGAAACGCAGTCTTCGGAAAACGGATTGTGGACCACGGACTACAGGATGAAGATGCCTAAGATTTCCTTTTGAGGTGACGATTGTGAAAAACGGTCCAACGGTCCAACGGTCCAACCTTTCACCTGTCCAACCGTCAAACTTTCCAACTTTCCAACCTTTTTATATGGTCATTATATCCTTCTCTTTGGATTCTAATAACGCATCAATTTTATCCCCATAACTTGAGATTAATTCCTGAATTTTATCTTCCATTCTTTTACCGGCATCTTCCGGATACCCATCTTTCACTTCTTTTTTAATGAAGTCTAGAATTTTATGACGTTCACTACGGATACCTATTCTTGTTTCTTCCCCTAAATGCTTTACTTGTTTGACCAAGTCCTTTCTTCTTTCTTCGGTCAGAGCGGGAATGGTAATCCGAATAAATTCACCATCATTTTGCGGTGTTAAGCCTATATTGGCTGCAAATATCGCTTGCTCGATAACTTGAAGCATAGATTTTTCCCAGGGTTGAATAGTTATCGTTTTAGCATCCGCCAACCCAACATTGGCTACTTGATTAACAGGCATATTACTGCCATAATATTCAACCAGTATACCATCTAATATGGAAGTAGAGGCTTTTCCTGTCCTAACCTTGACCAACTCTTTTTGCAGGTGATCAATGGATTTATCAAAATTCTTTGTTGAATCAGCAACGAGTTTTTCAATCTCAGTATACATGGTTTATTAGCTTAAAATGAGAGAATAAGATAATAAATGTAATCAGTTTTTGATAAAAATATTTAGTCAGATCCAGCAAATCTAAAAACTAAATACAAAAGCATGACTAATGATGAAAGTGCTGCTGCCACATAAGTCATCGCCGCCCATTTAAGCGCATCCCTTGCTCCATCATATTCTTGGTCAGTAGCCGTAACCCCGCTTGAATCCAACCATACCAGTGCTCTTTTGCTGGCATCGAACTCTACAGGAAGGGTCACAAAACTGAATAAGGTAGTCATGGCAAACACCCCAATGGTAATGAGCATAAGTTGTGGAAACGAGGATAATAGCAAGAAGGAAGCCAATAACAAAAACTGAAGCATGGATCCAGCGACTTTGACGATAGGCACTAATCCACTGCGAAATTGCAGCATAGTATAAGCTGTATCATGTTGTACTGCGTGTCCACATTCATGAGCTGCCACAGCCGCCGCGGACACATTTCGACCATGATATACGGCCGGACTGAGGGCAACAGTTCTCGTGGCTGGGTTATAATGATCAGAAAGAAATCCTTTAGCCTCAATCACCTGTACATTGGATATACCGTAATGAGCCAGCATTTCTTGCGCAATTTCTCTTCCGGACATGCCGGACGAGGTTCCCAGGTGGCTATATTTTTTGAATTTTGATTTGAGGGTTCTACTGATATAAGCACCTATCAGTGAAAAAATCCCTCCAATAACAATCATTCCCAAATACATAATCTATATAATCTTATTAATTATTTTTTTCCATTTCAAATTGTTTAACAAATAAACTACTCGATTCGTTCGAATCCGGTATACGGAACCAGCACTTCCGGAATATCAATCCCATCACTTTTTTGATAATTTTCCAGCAGAGCAGCAACGATTCGAGCCAGAGCTAGCGCACTGCCGTTTAACGTATGAGCTAATTGATTTTTACCAGCTTCATTCCTAAAACGCAATTTCATCCTATTGGATTGATAGGTTTCAAAGTTAGAGACCGAACTTACTTCCAGCCATTTTTTTTGGGCAGCAGAGAAAACCTCAAAATCATAGGTGATCGCTGAGGTGAAGCCCAAATCACCCCCACACAGTCTCAAAATCCGGTAAGGCAAGCCTAGTTTTTGCAATAAGGATTCAACATGCGCCAGCATCTCATCTAATACCTGATAAGAATGATCCGGATGTTCAATACGCACAATCTCAACTTTGTCAAATTGATGAACCCGGTTCAATCCTTTCACATGGGCTCCATAGGATCCTGCTTCTCTCCGGAAACATGGAGTATATCCAGTAACTTTTATGGGAAATTCATCAGCGTTTAATATAGTATCACGATAAATATTGGTAATAGGTACTTCTGCCGTTGGGATCAAATAAAGATCATCAGCTGTAACATGATACATTTGGCCTTCTTTATCGGGCAATTGGCCGGTAGCCATTCCGGAATCAGCATTAACCATCAGTGGTGGAATGATTTCTTCATAGCCCTGTTTGCCGGCTTCTTCCAAGAAAAAATTGATTAATGCCCTTTGTAGTTTTGATCCTTTACCTCGATACAAGGGAAACCCGGAGCCTGTAATTTTAGCACCAATCTCAAAGTCAATGATGTTGTATTTTTTAGCCAATTCCCAGTGCGGTAATG
Source organism: Lewinellaceae bacterium (assembly GCA_024639065.1). GTDB lineage: Bacteria > Bacteroidota > Bacteroidia > Chitinophagales > Saprospiraceae > JAHEJC01. The sequence goes on from JAHEJC010000121.1 coordinate 3,631, forward strand.
CACTTTCATCTAGCTGGGGCATAGTCCCATCCCAAGCTTTAAATAGTTCATTATCAGACTCTTTGGTTCCAGCGGGTACTAGCTCATGAGGCACATTGGGAATATTGAGCAGTGCATCATTTAATTTTTCTTTGGCATCTCTGAGCTGGTTTTCTAGTTGTTCGATGGATTTTTTTAGAACACCAACTTCAGTTTTCAGTGCTTCGGCTTCTTCTTTTTTGCCCTGACCGATTAGTGCACCGATATTTTTGGATTTTTGGGTACGAATGGATAACAACTCATCTAGCTCGTTTTGGGTTTGTTTCCTTTGATCGTCATATTTGAGGACATGATCTAATATAGTTAAAGCGTCATCATCATATCCACGCTTTCTTAATCCGGTTCGAACACGATCATATTCTTTTCTAATAATAGGGACTCTAAGCATAACTTTTTGATATAAAAACGGTTATAATTTTTGATATTAACTGAACATTTGCAAAGATAGTGTTTGATTTAAATAAAATTAATTTTACCTTTGCGTCGTTACAAGGTCACGTCTAACTAAAATTTTCCACATTATACAATAGCTTATACACAAAAGGAAGGAAAATTTTTCCAAAGATGTATTTCCAAGCTGATATTTGACTAAGGATTTATTTAACGTAAATATTTAAGATATTTCTCACCAATTTATTAATACCTAAAAAAACATTTTCCACAATGTATGATATTCTTCAATTGAATGATTTGTTGGTACCTGAACTCCGCGAGATAGCTGAACAACTAGGGTTAAAATCATATAAGAAACTGACAAGAAAAGAATTAATTTATAAAATACTAGATGAGCAAGCGCTGACCAATCCGGAAAAAGAAAAATCGGACAATGGTACAAAAAAAGATGCTCTGAAAGCCAAAGAAGAAAAGACCGCGGATACAAGAGCACCTAAACCCCGTCGATCCAGAGCCAAAAAAAGTGAGCCTATGGATAAACCCCCATTAGTTGAAGTAGAAGCAGAGGTTGTTGCACCAGTAGAAGAAATTGTTGTAAAAGAACCGGCTGCAAAAGAGCCTAAAAAGCGAGATGATTCGCGACGAGATGATAAAAGTAGAGATGATTCGCGACGAGATGATAAAAGAAGAGATGATAATAGACGGGAAGAATCTAGAAGCGATGATTCCAGACGAGACGATTCACGACGAGATGATTCTAATAGGGATCGCTCCAGAGAGAAACCAGAACCGCCAAAGTTTAATGTAGATATTGATGGAATTATTGAAGGTGAAGGCGTGCTTGAAATGATGCCTGATGGGTATGGGTTTTTAAGATCATCGGATTACAATTACTTGACTTCGCCGGATGATATATACGTTTCCCCTTCACAAATAAAACTTTTTGGGTTAAAGACCGGAGATACGGTGGTGGGTGCAATACGTCCTCCTAAAGAAGGAGAAAAATATTTTGCTTTGTTGCGCGTTTCCCAAATCAATGGAATAGAACCGGAAAAAATCCGCAATAGAATTCCTTTTGATTATTTGACACCGTTATTTCCTAGAGAGAAATTTAGCCTTACCCACCATCCTGCTGGGAAAGATTATGGAAACAGAATGATTGATCTTTTTACACCAATAGGAAAAGGCCAGCGGGGATTGATTGTTGCGCAACCTAAAACGGGTAAAACCTTTTTACTAAAAGATATCGCTAACGCGATTGCTACCAATCATCCCGAGTGTTTTTTAATTGTCTTGTTGATTGATGAAAGGCCTGAGGAAGTCACGGATATGAAGCGCAATGTTAAAGCTGAAGTGGTTGCTTCAACGTTTGATGAGCCGGCAGATAATCACGTAAGAGTAGCAGGCATTGTGCTTGAAAAAGCTCGTAGATTAGTAGAAAGTGGCCATGATGTAGTTATACTGTTGGATTCTATAACCAGATTAGCAAGAGCATATAACACCGTGGCACCGGCAAGTGGTAAAGTTTTATCCGGTGGTGTTGAAGCCAATGCATTGCAAAAGCCAAAGAAATTTTTTGGGGCTGCACGTAATATTGAGAATGGTGGATCCCTCACAATTCTAGCGACTGCGATGATCGACACTGGATCCAAAATGGATGGGGTAATCTTTGAAGAATTTAAAGGTACCGGTAATATGGAGCTTCAACTGGATAGGAGTTTAGCTAATAAACGGTTATATCCGGCAATTGATCTGACCAAGTCAAGTACACGAAGGGAAGAATTGTTATTAGATAAGGACACTTTGCAAAAAATGTTTATTCTCAGAAACCATTTAGCGGACATGAAACCTGTTGAAGCCATGGAATTTCTGCGTAAACATATATTGGGAACATCAACCAATGATGAGTTTATGGCATCCATGAATGGATAGTATTTAGTGAAATAATCCAGTTCTGGAGTCTACCTTTTAAACGCCTGGGTAAATGAATGCTTATGGATGATAAGGTAAAACAGTTTCAAAAAGACTTTCCCGGGGTTTATTTCATTTATCCAACCGCTGATAGTATTGGCACGTATTTAAAATCAATTGAATATTTTCAGGCAGGAGAACATATTATTAGCCTAGATAAGCCAGGCGAAGGCAATATGAACTTTGTGATCAGGGTAATCACGAATCAACGCCGATTTATCCTTAAACAAGCCAGGCCATGGGTAGAAAAATATCCTCATATTCCCGCTCCTATCGAACGAAACGCTATTGAATCTGCGTTTTACAGCACCATATCGGGCAATGCGTTATTGCTTAAACACTCACCGCATATTATATACCACGATCCTGCCAGTTTTATCATCTTAATGACCGATTTAGGGGAAAGTTCTGACTATCTAAATCTTTATGAGCGAGGAAAAACAATTGAGCAGGATCAGCTAAATTCAATAACTAATTATTTAACCCAACTGCATAAAATTAGCCCTGCAGCATTCCCGGATAATTGGCAAATGCGCTTGTTGAATCAGGAACATATCTTTAAATTTCCATTTAGAAAAGATAATGGATTTGATCTTAATCAGGTTCAGCAAGGTCTGGCTCCTGTAGCGTTAAAATACATTCAGAACAAACCGCTTGTTGACAGGATCACAGCGCTAGGCGATCTTTATTTGGAGCATGGAGATGTATTATGCCATGGTGATTTTTATCCTGGATGTTGGTTGAACACAACAGACGGACTAAAGATAATCGATCCGGAGTTTAGCTTTCCTGGTTTTCGAGAGTTTGACTTAGGAATGATGGTGGGGCATTTGATAATGGCGCTTCAACCGCATGAATCTATTGATCAAGTAATAAGTGCATATAAAGAGGTTGCCCCAATAAGCATCGAATTAGTATTTCAAATCGCCGGTGTATCGATCCTAAGAAGAATTTTGGGAGTTGCTCAATTGCCATTACCTTTATCCTTGCATGAAAAAGAAGTTGTAATGGATCAAGCGGTACAATGGATCACATCATGATATATAAAAAACTAAGAATTGCAATAGTTAGGTATATTGTAATTGGCCTGGGTATGATTTTTTGCACCTGTAAGAGTGCTGTTAAGGAAAAGCCGTTTTTAGAAATTAAACCCACAATTCAAGACACAATTTCTTATCCATTATTGACTTTGGATCGAGATCGGTTATACGATAAGATATTAGGCTCGTTGGTCGGTTCCGCAATAGGCGATGCACTGGGAGCACCTACTGAAATGTGGGAAAGACCCAATATGCGAGTTGAATATGGATATATTGATAGCCTTCAAGACATGGTCCGAGAGCCATCACCAGAAGGAACATGGAAATTCAATATGCAGGCTGGAAGTACCACCGACGATACGCGATGGAAGGTGTTGATGAGCGATTATTTACTTCATCAGAACAAAGCGTTGTATCAAATAAACGGACCCTCCCCGGAATCATATGCTCAGTATATCCTGCAAAAATATCAACATGAAGTTGATGCACTTAAAAATGTAGAAGGTCTGGACCCAGAACCATTCGAACAACAATTAAGGCGAATGGCCTGGCTTCAAGAGTGGGCCAAAGTGGCGGAACCATTTTTGCAAGGCGATTTAAAAAAATATGTTCGAGCAACCAACCAGTTCTATGGAGGAGAAATGGCTTGTGCCGGATTGCTTTACTCGCCACTTTTGGGTTTGATATATCCCGGATCCCCCAATCAGGCTTATAAAGTTGGTTATGAAATGTCTTTTTTTGATCTGGGGTATGCTAAAGATTTGACGGCACTTACTGCTGCCATGGTGTCTTCAGCCATGCAAGCAAATGAAAATCCTGCATCTATCACTAAAGTACATCAATCAATTGATCCGGAAGGATATTTCAAAAGCAGATTATTGGGTAGGGTAGCCTACCGAATTTATAAAGACGCTCTTTATGAAGTGGATAAAGTAAAATCAAAGGTAGACAATCTGCTCGATGAAGAAGGCAATCCTGTGACTTATGAAGATCAAGTACAACAGATGTATGATTTTCTGGATGCCAATAAACAAGATGTATCGTTTCACGCGGCAGAAATTCATTTGATAAATGTTACTGCGATGTTATTTACAAACTATGATTTCAAACGGGCTTTGGAGTTCGTCATAAATTATGGCAGAGATAATGACACCGTTGGAGCCGTGACCGGATCTATTCTTGGTGCCTTGCATGGCTACCTGCAGTTGCCTCAAGATTGGAAAGATACGGTAATGAAGACGAATAAAAATCAATTGGGAATCGATTTGGAATCTTTGGCTATGGAGCTGACCAGTATGCTTATTGAAAATCAGGTAGTCGATATTTCAAATTAATATTGGGTCAGTCCAGAAATGGTATCTATAGCTATGAATCATAGATAATGGGTAATTTATGCTATTCGCAAGTAAAATACTGGCTTTACTAGAGTAAATTAAAATATTATTGATACTTTTGTGGCCGCTTTGGAAAAAGCGCTTTAATCTTTGCGGAAAAAGTAAAATTAACTAGTATGAAACGCACATATCAACCTTCCCGACGAAAAAGAGCCAATAAACATGGCTTCATGTCTCGCATGAGTTCTAAGAACGGAAGAAAAGTGTTGGCTCGAAGGAGAGCAAAAGGTAGAGTCAAGTTAAGTGTGAGTGATGAGAGCAGACCTAAATAGGTTATTGCTGATACACCATGTATTCATTCTCATTCCCAAGAGAGGAAAAATTAAAACATCAAAGATTCTTTGATTTACTGTTTAAAGAAGGTAAGTCGAAATACAAGTATCCGATAAGGATGCTTTGGGCTCCTATCATGCAGCCAAGAAACAAGTTTTCTTTTTTAATCGGAGTAACTGCACCTAAAAAATTCTATCCCAAAGCATATCAACGCAATCGACTCAAGCGCCAATTGCGCGAAGCCTATCGCACTAATAAATCAATACTCTACGGTGATCATAATTACCTACATGCCCAATATGGGGTTTTATTTATTTATACGGCAAAAGAACCGGAGACCTATGCTAAAATCGAGAATACTATGAAAGTTTTATTGAGTTATTTGCATAAAGAACTTATGGTTTATTGAGTTTCTTCAAGGGAATGCCAACTTTGATCAAATACTATGTAATCACAATCATTGGGATTACTGGATTTAACATAACTTTTAGATACCGGACTTACACAATTAAATTACATGGATCGTATATTGAAGAGACTTTCAGTTTAAGAATGGTCCTATAGGAAATTGATCAATTTATGAGACGCATTATTACACTCTGCATTATTTCTAGTGTATTTAGCAGTATCTGTTTTGGTCAGAAAGCACTTCAATACGAAAAGGGTGGGTCTTTGAAGACTGTAAAATTCTATATTGGAGATGAGATAAAATTTAAGATAAGGGCAGAAAATGATATTTGGTATACTAGAATTATTTATGATATGGATGTGGATCAAAATACCATTCTTATTGAGAACACGGCTGATGAGAATCCGATTCGATTACCAATTAACGACATTACACACATCAAAATAAGAAACCGAAACAAACTTGGTCGACTGTTAGGTCAAGTATTATTTGTGGGCGGTATTAATACCATCCTTACTACCTTTGCACTTTCCCGTCGAGGTATAATTCCATCATTTAAAGAAGATCAAGACCCATTAATTTATGGCGGAGCTGGAACTATAATAGGACTTGTAATCTGGAGGTTATTTAGTCGTGAAGGAATAAAATTAAATCAGCGTAAAAGACTTAGACTGATAGATACTACTTTATATCTGCCTGCATAGAGACCAGATAGTCTACAGCCTCATCATATCCTTTCAAGCCTTTGCCTACAATAGATTGTACACAATACGATTTGAGATAAGAAAAGTGTCTAAATGTTTCTCGTTCATAAATATTGGAAATATGTACTTCGACTACCGGTGCTGTTATCGAAGAAATGGCATCAGCTAAAGCAATGGAAGTATGGGTATATGCACCTGGATTGAAAACAATGCCAAGCAGGTCAAACCCTATTTCATGCAACTTATCTAATAGTAAACCTTCATGATTCGATTGAAAATAGATTAATTCGAGATTCCGGTACTTCGCTTTTAAAGTTTCGAAATAGGCTTCAAAAGAAAGACTGCCATAAATTTCAGGTTCCCTTTTCCCCAGTAAATTTAGGTTAGGTCCGTTGATAATCCAGATCTTCTTAAACATTGATCAATTAGCCATTTCAGAAAGAAATTTAAGCCGTATTAATTGTATTTCTTCAAGAGAAATATCATCTTCTTTTAGTTCATTATATGCAGTTTCTATAGAATCAGACTCAGCTTCCATGAAATATTCCATAATATCTTCTTGGGAATATTCATCGACTTCACCTTCCAGATAATAGTCCAGATCCAACTTGGTTCCTGAGGAAACAATAATATACATTTCATGCAATAAATCTTCCATGGAGATGTGATTGGAGTCAGCTAAATCCTCTAAGGGTATTTTCCGATCTACGCCCTGAATTACAGCAACTTTGATTTTAGATTTATTGGCTACCTGTTTAACAATAAAATCCATTGGACGGTCAATATCATTATCCTCAACATATTTGTTGATGAGTTCCAAAAAAGGCTTTGCATACCTTGAAGCTTTACCCTGGCTTACTCCGGTAATTTGCGACATATCTTGTAAATCCAGCGGGTACTGAGTTGCCATATCTTCTAGAGAGGGGTCCTGGAATATTACAAAAGGAGGGATTTTTTTATCCTGAGCAATCTTTTTCCGTAAGTCTTTTAATAGTTTCATTAAGGGAATATCCAGTGCTGCACTGGTTCCGTTAGAAACAAATATTTCCGCCCCACTTAATTCATCATAATTATGATTTATGGGTATTTCTATAGAAGAGGGTTTCACCATGAATGCTCGGCCTTGATCCGTAAGCTTGAGTAAACCGTAATTTTCGATGTCCTTATATAGTAAATTGTTTAGTAACGCATGTCGATAAATGGAATGCCAATAATGTTCTGATTTATCTTTTCCAAATGCAAATAAATCTAATTTATCAAATTTGAAGTCTGTAATTTCGCGGCCTCCATTTCCAAACATAAAATCCACTAACACTTTAATACCATAATTCTCTTTAAGCATGGCAACGCCTTCCAGGGCTTTGGCCATATCCTTACTTACTTCTTGTTTCTCCTTGGGGTGTTTACAATTATCACATTTGTCATTGCAATTCTCAGTGTCATAGTCTTCACCAAAATAATGCAGCAAAAATTTTCTACGGCAACCTGCTGTTTCAGCATAAGCTACCACCTCACTAAGTAACTGTGCCCCCATTTCTCTTTCAGCTGCCGTTTTGTCGCGGAGGAATTTTTCTAAGGAGAGCATGTCTTTATGTGAATAGAAAGAAACACATCTACCTTCCAACCCATCTCTACCCGCACGACCGGTTTCTTGATAATAATTTTCAATGGATTTAGGCATGTTATAATGAATAACAAATCTTACATCAGGTTTATCAATGCCCATCCCAAAGGCAATCGTTGCACAGATAACATCAATCTCTTCCATAAGAAAGTTATCCTGTACTTTTGATCTTAATTTGGCATCAAGACCGGCATGATAGGCTGCCGCTTTAATCCCATTGACCTTCAATACCTTAGCTACTTCTTCAGTTGATTTTCTACTTTGTACATAAATAATCCCAGATTCTCCGGGCATTTCTTTGGCGATCTGCACGATCTGTTTAATGGTCTGAGTTTTATCTACTTTAGGACGAATTTCATAATAAAGATTATCCCGGTTAAATGAGGCAATGAACGTATTCTCTACCTTCATTTCCAGGTTTTTAATGATATCGCTCTTCACTTTTGGGGTAGCTGTCGCGGTAAGGGCTACTATGGGTTTTTTATTACCGATCGAATTTATCATCGTTCTGATTCTTCGATACTCCGGCCGGAAATCGTGTCCCCATTCAGAAATACAATGAGCTTCATCTACTGCAATAAACGAAATATCCACACTCTTGAAAAAATCAATATTTTCATCTTTAGTAAGTGTCTCGGGAGCTACATATAATAATTTGGTATTACCGGCTACAATGTCTGATTTGACTTGGGTAATTTGTTTTTTAGTCAACGATGAATTCATGAAATGTGCTACATGATCATGATCACTATAACCTCGAATACTGTCAACTTGATTTTTCATTAAGGCGATCAATGGGGAGATTATGATGGCAGTTCCGGGGGACATCAGAGCAGGTAATTGGTAGCACATAGATTTGCCTCCTCCGGTTGGCATGATCACAAACGTATCTTGACCATCCAAAATGTTTTTAATTATGGCTTCTTGCTGACCTTTGAATTTATCAAAACCAAAATATTCTTGCAGAGCTTCATGCAAATTTATTGAAGTGGCTATCATAATTTGATAGTTTTTAAGGGATAAAATTTAATTTTACTAATAACTAGATGTCATCAATTGTTAAATCATCGATTCGAAGAGGCCTATCATTTAAATATACAAATAAAATTTAATTTAATTTTAACATTCATAATTTAAAATAGACCAGTAAAATAGGCGTATTGCTAGTAGATTTTCAAAGTGATTTTTTCAAAAAGCCCACGAAGATAATAACTTATTGTGAAAAATACAATATCTATAAAAAATATAGCCCTCCGGACGATTAAGATCGAAGAAGACGCTATTCATGCACTCATACCTTCAATTGACCACTCATTTGAACAAGCCGTAAAAACTATGCATGAATCTAAAGGAAGGCTAGTGGTTACGGGTATAGGTAAAAGTGCCATCATCGGTAAAAAATATGTAAGTACCTTCAATTCTACAGGGTCACCAGCCATCTTTTTGCATGCAGCTGACGCCGTCCATGGAGATATTGGAATGTTGCATGTTGAAGATATTTTGATTTGTATTTCCAAAAGTGGCGAAACTCCAGAAATCAAAGTTTTGCTCCCTCTGGTTAAACAATTTGGCAACACGATAATCAGCGTGGTCAGTAATAAGGATTCCTACTTGGCCCATCATTCGGATTTTGTGATCCATACTCCAATTTCGATTGAAGCTGATCCCAATAACTTAGCCCCTACGGCGAGTACTACATCCCAGTTAGTAATAGGTGATGCAATAGCAACCTGTTTATTAGCTCTAAAAGGTTTTAACCATCGCGATTTTGCACTCTTACATCCAGGAGGAACACTAGGCAAACAATTGTATTTAACCGTAGGCGATTTAATATCTAGGCATGAAAAACCAATTGCCACCCAGGATCAATCCATTTCGGATATTATTGTTGAAATGACTTCCAAACGATTAGGAGCCGCTACTATATTGAACAATGACATAATCGTAGGTATTGTTACAGATGGAGATTTAAGAAGAATGTTAAACAAGCAGGCGGAATGGAATCACTTAAAAGGTAAAGACATAATGACCAAGGATCCAAAAAAAGTATCCATAGAATGCTTGGCAGTGGAAGCATTAGCGGTTATGAGAAAACATAGCATAAGTCAACTTATTGTAGAAGAGGAAGGTATGTATGCAGGAATGGTTCACTTGCATGATATTATAAAAGAAGGAATTATATAATTACATGATATTCCCTATTGGAGATGAACAAGTCAAAGGTGGATTTAAACCTATATTCAGTTATCTTCTCATTGGGATAAATGTAATTATATTTTTATTTCAATTTTCAATGCCTCAAGCTCAATTGCAGTCTTTCATTTACCAATATGGATCGATTCCTGCTGAATTAGCTAATGGGGAGGATTACTATACGATATTCTCAAGCATGTTCCTGCATGGTGGGTGGATGCATCTGATAGGCAACTTGTTGTTTTTATGGATCTTTGCGGACAACATAGAAGCCACCATTGGCAATATCCCTTTTCTAATTTTTTATTTAGTTGGCGGTGTTGCTGCAGCAGCATTGCATACTGTATTCAACCTGGGAAGTAATGTGCCTGCGGTTGGTGCCAGCGGTGCTATTTCTGCCGTATTAGGCGCCTACCTGGTCATGTTTCCAAAATCTAAAATCAAAGTCCTGGTGATTTATTTTTTCAGAGCATTTACCATGAGTGCATTGGTATTTTTAGGGCTCTGGATTGGTCAACAATTGATTAGTGGATTTTTCTCACTAGGACCTGAGTCTGCACATACTTCCGGAGTTGCCTGGTGGGCTCATATAGGGGGATTTGCATTTGGAGTGATTTGTGGATTTTTATTCAGGGGATTGCTCAGAAGATCAGTTCCTGATAGCCCTATGGAGCATATTTAACCTGAAAGGTAACTAAAAAAGCAAAAGAGCGATCTCCAGCTAATCGTTTCTCGCAATTCCATTATTATTCAATCTACTCACGACCGTTTTATCCTCATATTAATATTCCTAAGAGGAAACAAAATGATATTCAAACTTAAAGAATATGAAAGCTGAAAGCACTGCAAAAAATCTTTTTAAGATTACTATCATCCATTTTCTTGACCTATTGCTTTATCACTTTGATGATTTGATTGGATTTATCAAAAGAACATCTTAAAAAATAAGGCCCTTTACTCAGCGTAGCATCTATCCTAAATTCATCATAGTGATATCCATGTAATCGATGAACTGGAGCCAACAAGGTCTGGACCTTGCGACCCATAATATCGTACAATTCCACGCTGATCTCTGAATCCTGATTTAGATGGTATTGGATATTCAGCGATTCTGAAAATGGATTTTGAAAAACCTTTACTTCTTTTTCAGGTGACTCCTGATGATAAGTAGCTGTCGACAAGTCCTTTGTCGTGTATTTTCCCAGATAAAAATCTCGGGTCAAAGTCCCTGCTACTATAAATTCATCCTCACTTACAAATCGCATGGCAAGAATAAATTCATTAGGTATATCAAGAATACCATTTTCCCCCCACGTCGAATCTGGTCTACCCTGTGCATTCAGCCTGATCATGGCCCTGCCACCTACGCCCAATATAGTTTGGTCCGGGAGAACATGAACACCATACATTTCTTTGCCTCGGTCACTGGAAAAAACATACATACCATTATTCCCAAATGTTGAATCAAGCTGACCATTGGCATTATATTTTAAGAAGAAAGCATCATTAAATGATCCATTACTCTTAAATCCTGTTAGTAAAACTTTGCCATCCTCAGCTACGAACATATCAGTAGGGGTACCGCCAAATTCGTTGAGTTTGGTGAACACTATTCCGGTACTTCCGTAGGAGGAGTCTAGCTGTCCATCCTTGGTGGCTTTATACATGGTTGTGCTAAATAAGTTTTGTGAATAAGAGTAACCCGTTCCAAGGATTTTTCCGTCGGACAACAAGGCGATATCACTAATTCTAAAAAAGCGAGTTTGGTCCATTAGATACATGGTTCCGCTTTCGCCGAAAGTAGAATCTTCCGCGCCGGTTTCTTCCAACCTGGTAACAGTGGCAATGACACCATTATCGGCAGCAACCAAGAGTCGGCCTTCATTATCGACCAACAACTGATGTACGACGAAAGGGCCCTTTGCATCCTGTGATGTGTAAATTCCCTGATCCGCAAAACCGGTATCAAGATTTCCAATGCTATCAAATCTTAGTACATGCGCCTGGAAAAAATTCTCGGTAGAAAGACTTAGACCGACATATATATTATCATGTTTGTCTAGCGTCATAGACTCTATAATGTGGTTAGCAGAATTAAGCAGGCTGTCACGAAGGATTCCATTGTTTCCAAAATTTTCTACCAGCTGTCCAGCACTATCAAATTTAGCCACCACAAAATGAGAAGGGGAGAAATTACCTCCTATCCGCGAATTGCCCCCGGCTATGATCTCTCCATTTTTACCTAAGGCCAATGTATTAAATGTACTAATCCTGCCTTCGAAATTTATGATGACAGAACCTTGGTCTCCAAAA
>JAHEJC010000122.1 GCA_024639065.1 Lewinellaceae bacterium
CGATCAACCCTTCGGGTAGCGCGGCAAAAGCAGAATCCGTAGGTGCAAATACAGTAAATGGTCCGGCAGCTGCTAGGTCATCATCTAGTTGAGCAGCAATAACGGCGGTTTCCAGGATGTTATGATCAGCACTATTAACAATAATATCCACGACGGTATTGGTCATCATCATAGTGTCTTCTACCACTGGAGGTAGGAGCACGGCATCGATGACGTGAACGACTCCATTATCTGCCAATAGATCAATTACGCTTAGGTGGATGCTATCAATATAAATGCCTGAACTATCGATATGTATCATGGTGGTATCACCAGACAACATTATTAATTGGTCACCACTTTTAAGAGAATCAGCTCCAATAGAATCTGTCGTTACATGATGTAGCAAAACGCGCATTAATTCTCCGCTTGGATCAGTAAGCAACGAATCTAAAACTCCAGGAGGTAGCAAAGTAAATGCCGAATCTGAAGGGGCAAAGATTGTAAAAGATCCATTAGAATTGAGTGTGTCGTCTAATCCCGCTACCAGGATTGCTGCTTCTAACGTATCGTGAGCATCACTATTTTGAATTACGGAAAAAACCGACTGACTGATGCCAGTGATTAGCGAAACAAATAGTGTACAAATCGTGAAAAATGTTTTCATTAATATATATATTTTTGTTTTTAAATTAAATCAACTCATAGCGATCTGCGAATAAGTAAAGACTTATTACACAATCGTAGCATCATATATAGGTACAAGTTGAAAAAAACGGGATTATAGTGAGGAATTCGGCTGGTTTTTAAGAATGTTTTTTGTGTGTTTCTATTGAACGCAGTTATCCCCTAAATAATAAAATAGTAACGCTCAAATTTAAATATTGTTTGATGCGGTTTAAAAAAATATTAAAATAAATTTAAATATGTTTCTACTGAAATAAGCGGAGTGCGAGTGAGAAAAATTATGCAAGCTAGAATAATTTTTCATCACGTCAATGCCAAAAATCAATGGACTATTTTTTAATAAAAAACCTAAACTCTGTAGGAAAATACATTTAACCTCTAAATCTCTTTACTGATTCATGCTATAATCTATTCCAAGATGACATAGGACTTTCACACCTAATTTTAATCCACTTTCGTCAACATAAAAATCCGGGGTATGATGGGGTGGTGCATCGATAGGACTCATGCCAGGTTTCATGCCACCTAAAAAAAGAAATAATCCGGGTACTTCCTGTGCATAGAATGAAAAATCTTCGGCACCGGTAATCGCTTTTGAAACGATCACGTTTTCTTCGCCGGCCACATTAAATAATGTAGGTAACATTACCCTGGTCAGATTCGGATCATTATAAGTAACAGGATAACCTATGGTGATATCTACCTCAGCAGTAGCACCCGCACTTTCGGCAATTTTAGTAGCGGTGCGACGTAAGTCTTCATGTATTTTCTTCTGCATTTCAATGTCCAACGTACGGATAGTACCAACCATCTCACATTCTTCAGGAATGATATTATTTCTTACACCGCCTTGAATTTTTCCGACACTAATGACAGCTCCTTCCTTAGTAAGATCCGTTTGTCTGCTAATAATTGTTTGGATTCCATTGATTATTTGAGCAGAGACAGTTATTGGATCAACTCCAGCCCAAGGCCTGGATCCATGGGTTTGTTTACCCTTTACTTTAATGACAAAACGATCTGCTGCTGCCATGGCACCTCCGGCTTTATACCTAATTTTATTTGCTTCTAAGCCAGAACTGATATGTAAACCAAATACAACATCAATATTTGGGTTTTTCATAACGCCTTCTTCGATCATTAGTTTAGCACCGCCCTTTTCGCCAGGAGGCGCTCCTTCCTCTGCTGGTTGAAAAATAAATTTATAGGTACCATAAAGCTTATCTTTCATGGTAGTAAGGATTTTAGCAGCTCCCATAAGCATTGCAATGTGCGTATCATGCCCGCAAGCATGCATTACGCCTACATCTTGTCCCAGATAAGTACTTGTCTCCTTTGAAGCAAACTCCAGATCAACACGTTCAATGACTGGTAAGCCATCTATATCGGCACGTAAACCAATTACGGGACCAGGATTTGCACACTCTAAAATACCGACCACTCCTGTATGTGCTATATTGGTCTGCACTTTTAGACCTAGTGATTGCAAATAACTTGCTATTTTTTCTGCCGTTTTAAATTCGCGATTGGATAGTTCCGGATATTGATGAAAATCACGACGCCACTCAATAACCTCATTTTCGATTTGGTCAGCCAGTGCATTTATTTCTGATTTTAAGGTTTCTACCTGGCGCTGGCCTATGAGCGGTACAATACAAGCCATAAAAATAAAGAGGATAAAATAATTCTTCATAACCTAAAAATTTTATAAATACAGATAGAAATTATATTTTTTTAATCGTGATTATAACTCTCTTGGAACAAGGGGTTTTACTGGATTTTGCAAACTTGTCAATTGGGACCAGAATATTTGCTTCTGGAAAATAGGTAGCGATACACCTGGCTGGGATATCATAGGGTACTGCTTTAAAACGTTCAGCAATTCTTTCGCGTTTATTATAATTATTAACCAAATTGACTTCATCGAAGGGTTTAATTTGAGCTAATTCCATATCAACTGAATTCATTAAAACAACCCTTCTTCCCTGATGAATTCCACGATAACGATCATCTAATCCATAGATTGTAGTATTAAATTGATCATGACTGCGAATAGTCATCATTTCGTATTGTCCCTGGACCAGGTCGTTGTTCGGTAGTTCATTGATGGAGAAATGAGCTTTACCAGAAGATGTATTAAATTTTCGTTCTCTGGCTCCATTGGGTAAATAGAATCCACCTGGTTGTCGGACCCTTTGGTTATAATTTTCAAAACCAGGAATGACTTGTTCAATTTCATCTCGGATCAAATCATAATTATCCATGAAAGAAAGCCAAGGTATTGAATCAGATACTAAAGTCTCATTAGCCAATTTAGACACTATTGATACCTCACTCAATAAATTGTCTGAACATGGGGTTAAAATCCCTTGAGAACTGTGGACAATCCCCATCGAATTTTCAACAGAAACAAATTGCGGACCTTGAGCTTGGTAATCTATTTCAGTCCTACCTAAACAAGGCAAGATAATCGATTGTTGTCCATGTATTAAATGGGTTCGATTTAATTTAGTAGAAATACTTACGGTCATCCCACAATTTTTCAAAGCTTTTGCGGTGTAATAAGTGTCCGGTGCTGCAGAAAGGAAATTTCCGCCTAAAGCCACAAATATCCGGCCCGGGTTTTTGTGCATGTCCTGGATGGCATCCACCACGGCAAAACCATGTTGTCTAGGCATTTTGGTGTTATATACTTCATCTAGCTTCTCTAGAAACTTTTCTGGTGGTGCTTCCCAAATGCCTACAGTACGGTCACCTTGAACATTACTATGCCCTCTTACCGGGCAAGTGCCGGCACCAGGTTTTCCTATAGCACCTTTCAATAATAACAAGTTCACTATCTCTTTGATGTTATTTACGCCATTTTCATGTTGGGTTAATCCCATTGCCCAACAAACAATTACCTTTTGACGATTGCAAAGTAGAGCAGCCGCTTCTTGAATTAAGTTTTCAGTCACGCCTGAAGCTTCCACACAGGCTGCAAAATCAATGTCATCAATATGCTTAGCGAATGCATCATATCCCACCGTATATTTTTGGATAAATTCATAATCGATGCATTGGCCATCTGAATTATCCAATTTGAAAAGGAGGTAAATGATGGCCTTTAGCAAGGCAACATCGCCATTAATCCGGACGGGCAAATGAAGATCAGCTATGGCGGTGCCACCGGTCAGCATGCGCATAGGTTTTTGAGGATTTAAAAAATGAATTAGACCAGCTTCTGGTAGAGGATTTACTGAAATGATTTTACCTCCGTTAGTTTTGCATTGCTCAAGAGCTGTTAACATTCTGGGGTGATTGGTACCTGGATTTTGCCCCATTATTATGATTACTTCCGCCTCATAAATGTCCTGTAAGGTCACCGAACCTTTGCCTATACCTAATGTTTCGCTAAGGCCTTTTCCACTAGATTCGTGGCACATGTTGGAACAATCAGGTAAATTATTAGTGCCAAAACAACGAACAAACAACTGATATAGATAGGCAGCTTCATTACTGGTTCGACCTGAAGTATAGAAAATAGCTTGGTTGGGATCTTGCAAAGCAATTAATTCATTGGCAATTAGCTTAAAAGCCTGATCCCAGCTAACCGGTAAATACTTATCAACAATCCGGTCATATGCAAGTGGTTCTGTCAATCGACCTAGTTTGCCTAATTCATAATCGGACTTGGCACGTAGTGCGCTCACCGTATTTTGTTGAAAGAAAACCCTATCCAATTTATACTTGGAGACTTCTTCGGCAATTGCCTTAATTCCATTTTCACAAAATTCACCTAACCGAGAACGATCATCATCCGGATCTGGCCATGCACAACCAGGACAATCAAATCCTCCTTTTTGATTCATTGAAAAAGAAGTTTTTAAAAAAGATCGGGTGTGCATATGTCTAATGACATGTTTAATGGCTTGGGTTATCCCGGGTAACCCAGCTGATTTTCGAGCCCGATTCCTGAGGACTAAATTATCAGGTTCTATAGGAGTGGCCCCAAGCTCTAGATTATTTTGATTGACTGACAAATTATTTTTCTTTGGATACTGCTAAAGATAGCAGATGTTGAATAAATTCCAAATTGAGCCTTAAATTATATTATGCAGCTATGGGACTTAATATTATTAATAATCCAGGCAATGAACAATATTCATCCGATACGTTCAGGATACGTATAGGTGTTGAAGGAATTATATTTTAAAAACCCTACGAGTGTAATCCCACACTCATCAGCGAGCTCAATCGCGAGGGAAGAAGGAGCGCCAACCGAGACAATTAAGGGAATGCCAGCCATAGCACCTTTCTGGACCAATTCAAAACTAGCTCGTCCACTCAAAAAGAGGCCAAAATATTTCAACGGAATTTTCTTTTTAGCAACTAGATGACCAATCAATTTATCTAGTGCATTGTGTCGGCCTATATCTTCAAAAATGGCTTCAAGAATTCCTTTTTCATTAAACAGTCCACATGCATGAATGCCTCCTGATTTACTAAACACTGGCATAAAGTCTTTAATGGACGCACTTAATTGAAATAACGCATGGTGAGAAAATTTGGGTATTCCGGGTGTAGGAGAGTAGAGGATAAGTTGGCGTATTTGGTCAATGGATGATTTACCACAAACTCCGCAACTTGAATTTACCAGATGATCTCTTTGTTGTAAATTGAAGCTAGGTCTGCTTTTCAAGAATACTTGATACCTATTTTCTTCGGCTGGATCTACCAACTTTACAAAATGTATATTTTCGATAGAGTTGATGATATTTTCGGTATAAAGAAGTCCTATAATTAGATTGATGTCCTCACCCGGTGTGCGCATGGTTGTCATCCAAGAAATCGATTTCTGCTTACCTTGATCCGGGTACGAAATAACAATCTCCAGGGGTTGTTCCAGGGCTACAAAATCATTAATAATTGTCGATCCTTTATTTGCTTGGAAGTTCCATATTTTTATTTGCTTTAAAGCCATTAAAGTAATTGAAAAGGTTGTTTGGAATATTGATTTGCACTTTTCTACTGTGCAAACATAAAAAAAGGAAGAATCGGTTAGAAACTTCCTTTGAGTTTTGGGTGTCAAAATATCCGCCTAATCGAAACTAGACTCCATACGATGGATGGATATTCTAAATCTTGTGGTACTTATATTCCTGTAAATTAATTGTTTAGCTCTTAACAAATTTAATAAATTATATGAAAAATCCCAATTTTATATCTTCAATCAAACATACCTTCATAGGTCGAACCTTTTTCACCACGGTCTAAAAACTCACGATCGGCAGGCTTTTCAGAAATGTCTAAAACATCCCCACTAGAACTGCCTTCCATTAATAAAAGTGAACTTTGCTTTTCGAATTCTTCCAACATACGCACGCCCTCTTCCTCAAAAACACCAGTTTGAAGATCAATTTTGTTCATAATATTAGAGGACATTTCCATAAATTGCTCCATTTCACCGACTTTCATAGCAACATCATCCGCAATATGCTCAATGGCTTGATCAAACATAGCTCGCTTATCTTTGTCTCCCGATAAAACCGACATGGCTGATTTCATGGCCGAATGAGAAGCTCTTATTGCTTTGCGTTCTTGTTCCTTCACCTTCACTTGGTCTTGAGTATCTTCCAATAATATTTCTGAATTAGAATACATTTTATTTAATACTCGGCTCAGAATATCCATTTTCTTTAGTAGGGTTTCATATTTTTCATTTGAATCCCTAAGTCGAGCTGCCTTCCTGGAAGATAGAAGCATATGCTTTTCATCTCCTTTTTCTTTTGCTTTTTTGGCGATTAAAAGATTTTGACGTATTTCGTCGTCATTTTCTTTCATCGTTGTTCTAAGCTTGCGCATTTGACCTTTTATTTCCCCAATTTGCTTTCCTAGCTTTGCGAGATTATCTTTTAAGTCATCAACATAATTTTTCAAGATACCTATTGGATCAATCGTTACAAACCAACCTGTGATCCATCGCATGAAACTTTTGTACATATATCCTACCAAGGTGCGCATCTTTGGATCCAGGATCATATAAACTATAACTCCAAGGACCAGCAAGGTCAGTGCTAGATTGATAACACTACCTAAAAAAGCAATGATTGCTGCTATATTTGTCGCAACAAAAAATCCTAATGCACCCAATATAGCTACCAGAAAGATGGTCCCTGTGACGCCTTCAGGCCTTTTCCAAAATGATTTAGGTTTCGCTGAAGTTTCAAATGGAGTAAGATCTGCCATGTTTTTTGCTTTTGTCGTAATTTATAAATACTTTTCAATTAATCCAATATCATTTTCAATAGTGGTCATAAAATGATTATAGGTGGATTCAAATTTATCTCTAGTGGTAACTATTTTATCTTTCGAAGTATTGATTTCTGCATCTGCTGACTTTATCTTTTTCTCCAGTACGGTAATTTCACTTTGTAGCTCCTTAATTTTGGTCTTGTAATCTTTAATTTTTTCTTTAAAAAATTCAGTTTCATTTAATTTGCTATCCACACGTTGTTGAAGTTGTTTTTTCAGTGCATGATCAAATTGCTGTTTTTCTCGATGTAATATTTGTGCGTAATGTCTTGCGGTCGTAATCAACTTATCTTTAGTAACTCCCAATGTGGCAGCAGTCGCGTAGGCTGAACGAAAAGCCATCGACTCATCCTGGCCCATTTTAACTAAAGTATGATAACTTGTTTTAAACTTCAAATAATCAAATCCTTGCAGACTACCAGCTTTGATAGCACTGCTTAAAGACTCTGTACTTTTTGGATCTAATATTTGCTGCTCATCAAAAAGACTCTTAATATCTTTTTTCATAGACTTAAAGTTAGTTACTCACTTTTAATTATTATGGTATATGGCTGTATAAATTAACGTTTATCTTTTAACACAACTCTTGTTTCATCTTATGATTCTAAACTGAACTCGACAAGCAAGTGTAAAAAACCATTTATTTTTTCTGGGTGCAATTGAATTCAATTTGGTCATCAAGTCTTTTTGCAATGCAAATTAGTTCAACAATTTAATGCGTAAAATAAGGTAATAATTTTTATGCAAACATCTAATTTATGCCAATGGTAAAGGATCGTCTACGAATCTGCCTTATCTATAGATTCTGACTCCAGGTCAAATATTCCTTTTGAATCAATTGGAAGTTCCAGTTGTCTTACATTGGGAATTTCAGCTCCAGCGATTCCTTTAATATCTCCGTACATTTCAGTAGTATTAATCAATACTTTCTGGATTTGTTTTTCCCGCTGACTCCAAATCCGGTTCATTGCGTTTTTCTCCTTTTGAAGATCTATTTGCATTTGACTGAATCCTTCGACGATCGATTCAATTTTAAGCTTAAATTCATTACTGGTCAAATATCTATAAACCAAATTCATTTTGTCGCCTTTGTTTCGTTCATGTTCTGAGACTTCGCCTACTTTCACCAGCATTTGCCTCAGGATAAAACAAAGCGCCTTAAATTCTTCAAATGTGCAGATCCAAATTCCTGATTTCTGCCCCATTCGATCCATGTCTTTAGGAAGTACCTGCGATACAATCACACCTATATCGGCATTATGATGGATCATATCTTGCTTAAATTTATCCAGCCAACTTTTTTGAAATTCTTTAGTCCTTTTGCTTTCGTAATAAATAATGCCACAATTTTGCCTAAATCGAGTATGCACAAGTTGTTTACAATCTCCGCCGCGAGCTCCTTTTTTTATTTCATCGATTTCATCCATCGGAAAGTTAATTCTTAGAAAGTCCTCAATAGCTAGTTCCTGAACTTCACCCTGGAGCTGCATAGAGCCTTGTTCGGCTTTGCGCTGCATTTCTCCTATCAATTTTTTTTGATCCGTCAATTGTTTATCTTTTTCCAGGATTTTCATTTCCATTTCTTGATAAACCCTCTTGGAGATACTCTCTTCAATGTCTTTTTGACTATCAACCAATTTTTTTTCAAATTCAAATTCCAGTTCCTTTTGCTGAAGATCCATTTTACGTTTCATCCGTTGGAGCTCAATATCTTTTTCGCGCAAAGCATTTATTTCCTCCGTCATTTGATCCAATTCTTTGGATTGAGAAGTCAATTGCGCATTAAATTTTTTGGCCAGTGAACTATTGAGTTCTTGAATTAACTTTTCCTTTTCTTGTTCTAGCCGTTGCTTAAATAGCTCATTTTCTAGTTTCTTCTTCGCTTCAAATTCGGCTTCTTGTTTGGCTAAAAGATTTTGTTTAGATTTATATTCTTCCGCCAATTTTTTCTGATAGGCAAGCATACTTTCCTTGTACTTCTCTTCAAATTGGTGGGCCATCATTTCTTCTACATGAAAAGAATTTTGGCAATGCGGACAAATGATCTGTCCGGTTGTCTCGCTCATATATTCAATAATATTTATATATAAAATTCAAATATATGAATTAATTACAGAATGAGAACTGGGTATTGAGTATTGAGATTTTCTTGTATAAGAATAATAATGAACTGACTGTGAGTGAGAAATTATTTATTCATCCTAGAAGTTCGGTTCAATCACTCTAAATCTACATTTATTGAAAAGCAGCTCCTAAACTTCTATACCCCTTTACCTCATTACCCCGATACCATTTAATTGCATTGATCTTCATTTATGGTAATCAATGTCGAGGAAATGAAGGAGTTTACGTCCTCTGCCAGATCAATAATTGGCGCAATTAAAGTAAGAGTTGCATTATTAGTGATGTCTACATTGTTTAGAATAATCTGATTGCTGGCTTTTATCGTAATATTAGACGATATGGTGGTGTTTGCTAGTGTTTCTATATCTTGACAATTCGAGGAAGACGGGGGGTAGGCATAATCCAGGCATTGTATATCCAGGCCAGAAGGTGGTCCAGCGTTGGAAGGATTCATATTGGCGGTTCCTGAACCTGCAATATGACCGATACCCAGTGAATGGGATAGTTCATGGATCATGATATTTTCATAGTCTGAATCCGCACAGTTGCAGTTACCAAAATTCTGATTGGTGACGACATAAGCGTAAGCGGCATTTCGCCAAGTATTGCCATTTTCTGTATGGGTGCTACTATACCACCAAAGTCCTCCATAAGCTTGTACACCATTGCAACCAGACATCGGAGCCATTTCATTGCAAGGATCATCAAATTGAATCAGCGCATATCTTGAGGTTGAGTAAGTTTCATATATATATTCTGTGTAGTCATTTCCAGTCGCATTTGTACAGCCTCCTGGTGGTGTGTATGTATGTGTTCCATTCAGCTCTAGATTCAGTCCCTGATATGTACTATTCATAGTATTTATAGCATCCTGAATTTTTTGATTTCCGTTGGAGCAACCAGGATCTCCATTGTTATGGTATTTTATCGGCAGAACGGACCCTGGGAAGCCAGACCAATGGGCTGGATTAGATCCGTCTGAAACAAAAGTACAATGGCTGGGTGCAGCGCGAAGTACAGGTTTGAATTGGTTGATCTTGTATGCTGATTTAGCAAGTCGATGATCCCAGGGAATTTTCCCTTCAATGGCTTTAGTCAGCAGATCCAGTAATTTATCTTTTTCATAAATGCGCAGTGGTTCCACTCTATCTTTATTTATCAGGTGCGCACCATGGTCCTCAAGTGGAAGCAGGTGACTCTCTCCACCAATGAAATGCTCGACAAAAATCCCATAACTAAAGAGAATAGGCTTCCACAAATTATCTGATTGGTGATTTAAAAACAATAGATAACTCTTGCCTTCTTCAAATTCGTTATCTCCAATAATTACCCGTTCGGCCATTGCTGTTATGATATGCATATTCTGAATTTCAAATTCCTGTTCTATTTCTCCAAATACTAGCGATTGAGCGCTAAACTTAAATCTAAAACGAGTTTCATTTAGGTCTTCCGTGGCATAAGCCCGGGTGCACTTGGCAAATACAACGACTTCACTCATTTTACCCATTTCAGCTAAATTACTAGGGGGGGATATAGTCGTGGAAAATCCCGAAAAGTGAATTGTTAAAAATACAACAACAACTATCTGCTTCATATCAAATTTTCGTTTGATCGAAAAGTAATTTTACAACTAAGTGCAATGCTTGGATCAAAGAAGTTGGAAAACCCATTAAGAAATTAAATGGGGTAATTTTTTTTTAAAAGACGGATTTGAATGGGATAAATCACAATAATAACGCGCATTTATTCAATCTATTTTGTCGATAAATGTTGACCGTCATGCTTTGGACGTTTTGAGATCTATAATTGAAGTTGAAAATCTTTTAAGGTTGTCAACTGCATCATACTTAACTTCTCCTAGTCTACTGGTCCAGGCATGCGCGTGACCTAGATAGCCCATACCCAAATAGGCGGCAGATAATTTGAAAGGTTCTTGGAAGAAATCTGGTATGTCCGGCGAACCACTGCAACTAAGTACACCTAATTGAACTTGTTTAAGTTGAATGCCTAATTCAGTATGAAACGATAATAAGTCGGTTATCCGGTCCAGAAAGTTTTTTAGAATGGCGCTCATGGAATACCAATAAACTGGTGTGGCCAACACCCAATAATCAAATTGCATCAATTCCTCACAAAGCTTGATATAATGATCGTTTGAATAGTCATTATTATAATCGAAATATTCCAGAGAGTAATCATTTAAATCAAATAAAGTAGTGGGATTGTCAAAATTCTCAAGAAATTGATTGACTACTTTTCTGGTATTTCCATCGCTGCGAGCACTTCCTAATATGACAGCTATTTTTTCCAAAAATTTCTAATTTTAAATTTTAACAAATTTGCGGTGCGATGGTTTTATTTTTTGTTTAAAAGTCTAAAACTTCAACATTAAAAATCAAGACCGCATTAGCTGGAATACCCGGAGGCGGGAATGCGCCATAACCCAATTTAGATGGAATTAGTAATATTCCTTTGCCATTTTTTCCAAAAAGTGGAATGCCTTCCTGCCAGCCTAGGATGACTCCATTCAATGAGAAAGTTGATGGCATATTTCGAGCATAAGAAGAATCAAATACTTGTCCATTTGTCAAAAACCCTTCATAATGTACGGTAACTCGATCGGTTAATGAAGGTTTATCTTCACTGCCGGGTTCTTCAATTACGTAATAAAGCCCACTATTCGTTGATAAAGCATTTAATCCTTTGTCTTGAATATAATCTTCGATTTCTTGTTGATTCTTTTTTTCTATATCCATATCCTCTTTGTTGCATTGGATTATTAATATGCTTATACATAAAAGAATTAGTCCTTTAGCAATTATTTTGTTGTTCATAAAATAGATCATACTGGTTATTTTTATTTAGCGATGCAAAGGTATTAATAATCAAAACAATGAATGAATGAAATAATAGAGGAATGAAAGGACAAAGGCTTTGAGTTGGACACGGATCATCAACTTAGCATCTATTCAAGATAAATGGGCAAAGTGGGTTCTTTTAGTATCCCGATGTTTACTCCTTCTTGGATTAATCTATTTACGGCAGCTTTACCCCCTACATTGAGTGATAAACTGTATTCGTTCACATAAAGATCTATATGCTTTTGTAAAACACTTGATTCCATTTCCTGCGCATGTAACTTTATGAAATCTAAAGATGAAGATGGATGATCAAAGCCATATTGAATGCTTCTGGCAATGATTCGTTGTATAGCCATTTTTGTTTTGTGATGAAGATTTCGTTTTACAGCAATACCGCCTAACGGTATAGGTAGTGCCGTTTTACGTTCCCAATAATCTCCCAGGTCCATTATTTTA
This sequence comes from Lewinellaceae bacterium, assembly GCA_024639065.1. Classification (GTDB taxonomy): domain Bacteria; phylum Bacteroidota; class Bacteroidia; order Chitinophagales; family Saprospiraceae; genus JAHEJC01. The sequence goes on from JAHEJC010000122.1 coordinate 12,402, forward strand.
ATTAATCCTTTTTCATGATAGGTAAATCGATTTTCATGGATGATAACGCCTGCATCAATTGTTTCATGAAGGATAGCATTTTCAATATCCGAAAAAACCAATTCGGTTTTATTCGTGATGTGAGGATAAGCCAGCGAAAAAAGTAAATTAGCGGTGGTGTATTTACCAGGAATCCCCACTTTGAGATCCTTCATTTCTTCCGGGTTCATTGGGCGTTTGGCAATTAATAAAGGTCCACATCCTCTTCCTAATGCACTGCCGGAATCACTCAATTGATAATGATTAATTAAATGTAAAAAACTATGATAACTCACTTTGGAAATATCCAGTTGATGATCCAAAGCGTTGCGGTTAAGTTGTTCTACATCTGCCAGTACTAAATTAAATTCAATACCTTCAGTATCGATTTTGTGATGAAGTAAAGCATCAAACATAAAGGTGTCATTCGGACAAGGAGATATGCCTAAAGATAATTGCATATGGAAGATTTAAAGGTCATTTACGAAGATAATCATTTGCTGATTGTCAACAAGCCGGGAGGATTATTGGTTCAAGGTGATAAGACAGGAGATGAATCACTTTTAGATCAGGGCAAACGCTATATAAAAATCAAGTATGGAAAACCAGGTGATGTATTCTTGGGCTTGCCTCATCGTATTGACCGGGTCACCAGCGGTTTGGTTATTTTGAGTAGGACTAGTAAATGTCTAACCAGAATGACTGATTTATTTCGAAATTCAGCTGTCAAAAAAACCTATGTAGCCGCTGCCTTATTTAATAAAAATATACCAGTTGAAAACACCCTAACCGACTATTTGTTAAAAAATCATGAAAAAAATATTTCCAGAATAATTACTCAAAATAAGTTGCGCAAATACCCCAAAGCTAAAGAAGCTAAACTTAGTTACAAATTATTGAAGAAGGACGGAGATATCGCCATGTTTGAAGTGAAACTCTTTTCTGGCCGGCCACACCAAATAAGGGTCCAGCTGGCTAATGCGGGGATCCCAATATTAGGCGACTTAAAATATGGAAGTAAGAGAGCTTTGGGCAAATACATCGCTCTACATGCCAGAAAATTAGAATTTGTCCATCCAGTCAAGGCGATTCCACTCATTCTTGAAGCAGATTTTCCCGCATCTTTTCCCTGGATAAAGCTAAAGGCTAACCAAGTACATCCTAACAATATTAAATAGGGTTGCAAAAAATGATTTTTACTGTTACATTTGCGGCGTGAGGTGCATACGACTAGCTCCTTTCGAACTCCCCCAGGGCAGAAATGCAGCAAGGGTAGAAAGTTGTAGCAGTGCGATATGTTACCTCACTTTTTATTTGCAACAATTCATCTACCATTTCCGTTTTCTTGTAAGGAGAATACTCCATTAACAAGCCATGTTGAAAATGTTTTATTCGGCGATCTTTTCATTTTGTGAAATTTTGCCGGTTGGCAAAAGTGGCACAAAGAATCAAAAATAAATTGTTTAGATTTAGCTAATGAATTTTAAAAAAGCCGGTATTGTTTTAGCATTTTTTATGGTCATTGCATGCACCTTCACGCAGAAAATGCGCGATGGTGAAATGGCTTTTGAATATAAGCATTACCAGCAAGCTATTACTATGCTGAGTGAGGAATATGCTCAAACCAGAATTCCGGAAATTAAAGCAAAAAAAGCCTTTTTGATCGCCGAAGCTTACGTACTGAATGATGAGTTAGAAGAGGCTTTAACTTGGTACAGAAAGGCTTATGAAGATGAATTTGGAGATATTGCTTTAGCAAAATTTGCCCGAGTACTTAAGCGATTGGAACGTTATGAGGGCGCTATCAAAATATATGATTCATTATTGGCCAAAGATCAAAGTAATCCGGGTTATCGTTTAGAGAAATCAGCCTGTGAAAGAGCCATTCGCTGGCAATCGAGTACACCGGAATATGTAATAGAAGCCGTTAGTTTTAATAGTTCCAATAGTGATTATGCCCCCGTATTGTATGAAAATGGACAAATTGTATTCACCTCTGATCGACCCACTGCTACTGGAGAGGAATTATATGCCTGGACAGGGCATAAATATGCTGACTTATATATTACTGATCAGAATAAGAGCAGCTCGGTAAATTTTAGTTCAATAATCAATTCTTCTGAAAATGAAGGTTCCATTACCTTTTCAAGCGATTTCTCCACCGCAATTTTCACCCGTTGTGGCTTAGAAGAGGGGGGTGATGGGTTTTGTAAGCTTTACACCTCCAGAAAGCGAAGATATGGATGGACCGAGCCGACTATATTGGAATTCGTATTGGATGGGTATAATTATATGCATCCTACTTTGGCCAATACAGATAGCATCTTGATTTTCTCAGCTCAAATTGAAGGAGGACAAGGTGGATACGATTTATATTATTCGCTCTTATCAGAGTATGGATGGGATCGTCCAGTTGCCTTATCGAACCGAATCAATACACCAGATGACGAAAAATTCCCATATCTCTTCAAAGACACCTTATATTTTTCCTCTAATAAGCAAGGTGGTATGGGTGGTTTGGATATCTATAAAACCTGGCAAATGAATAACGGTGATTGGGTGAATAGTCAGTTCCTACCAGTGCCTATAAATAGTGGGGCTGATGATTTCGGGATTGTTTTTGAGGATCAGGCCGCCCTAGAAAAAGGAACCTTGAAAAAAGGTTATTTCTCATCTTCCAGAAATGCAGTGAATAAAGATGATATTTTTTCCTTTAAAGAGTTAATTCCAGTAGAGGATACAATTGAAGTGATTGTGGAAGAAGAAATTAAATTTGAACTATTTCTGGCTATTCGAGTAGTCGAGAACCAATATGAAAAAGAAAATGATCCAAATTCTGATATAGTTGGTAAAACGCCTATTGGTCAAGCGTTGGTAACAGTGAATGGAAAGACCCAAGAAACCGATGCCAATGGTAATTTAATCATGCAGATAAATTTCAATAGTGAATACCAATTGGCTGCTGGGAAGCCTGGATACCTCAGAGATATTGATAGATTTAATACGAATGAAGTGATTAAAGATCCAGAAGATCCTATTAAAACCATCAATCGAGAATTAGTACTTGGTAAGATTTTCGTCGGCAAAGAGATCGTCCTTGAGAATATATATTATGATTTGGATAAATGGTTTATCCGCGACGATGCTAAACCTACGCTAGACTCTTTGGCACGTATAATGGCGATAAATCCGTTTATTAAAATTCAGCTTGGCTCTCACACCGATTGCCGGGGGGATGTAGAATATAACTTAGACCTTTCTCATAAACGAGCGAAATCTGCCACTGATTATTTAATAGAACTAGGTATTCCCCGTTCTCGCTTACGAGCCCGTGGTTTTGGAAAAGGTGTACTTATCGAAAAATGTGCTTGTGAAACATGTACCGAAGAAGAACATCAGCGGAATCGAAGAACCACCTTTACTATTTTAGAATAAATTGTTCTACGACGCATCGCGCGCATCTTATTTGCTTGATCTTGGTGC
>JAHEJC010000504.1 GCA_024639065.1 Lewinellaceae bacterium
AATTCAGGATTTGTTTTATTATAGTCGGACACACTATAATAGCTACCCAATGAGCCTTTTCGTTTCTCTTTACTAATTGCCTGGATCGGCATTAACCAAAGAATTTTTACGCCCATATTTTTAAGACGAGGTAGATGCGCTTCGAATGCTTTGAAGGTTCCTTCCGGAGTATACTGTCTAATGTTCACCTCATAAATATTCGCATTTTTTGCCCATTCTGTATTGAAATATACGGGAACTTCAGGCTGGATATCAGTTACTTCTTCCGTATTGGATTGTCGGCATTGAATCAGGATAGCCAGGAGGATCAGGCTGAATAGAAATAATTTGAAGGTTTTCATAATTAGTTATTGTATATATGACACGAATATACAGAAATTAGCGATTATTTTTTATTTAATACTACCTTATCACCAACTTGAATCTTGCCTGTAGCAGCTTCTAAACAAGCATTGACACCAAATAGTACTTTGTTTCCTTGGCGTCTTAATTTTGCTAATATTTTTAGCACATTACTGTCTATTTTTCCAGTGGTTTGATTGATCCCAGGAATTTCACATCGGGCGCACGGCTTAGGAAGACTGAAGTCGCATGTTCCTATGGTCATGTGGTGCCAATCATCTTCTTCCCAGGGAATATCATGTTGGATGACTATATTAGGCCTAAAGCGATTCCCGTTAATGCTATAACCTAATTCATCAGAAAGTGCTTGAATAGATGCCGAGGTCGTGATCAAATAGGGGAATCCATCCGCAAAACTTACCTGTTCACCAATATTAGCATAATTTCGATCTATTGGACGATTAGCATTTGGCCCCATATAGACCAATTGGCATTTCATGCCTAAAACATCCGAAAGGGTTTCATCGGCCATTTTACTAACATGGTTCGCTTCTAGGTGGTCATTCCAAATGGTTACCTCGATGGTAGTTCCATGGGCTGGTTTGGCATTTTCTATTAAGTAAGTTTTTGAATTGGTATCTTGTTTATGTATTTTTAACGTATCCCCCATCACCGTTACTTTCCAACAAGCGAGATGTGCATATTCTCGCTGACTGATAAAGCGTCCACTTTCATCGACCAGCATCCAACGACGGTCATGCTGACCACCTCGCGGTTCTAAGATTAATTCGTCTAAATCAGAACCACCCATAGACTTGATCGGATAAATAGATAGGCTTGTTACGTGCATAGATCAAAGGTAAGGATATCGCATAGAATTAAAGATTTTGTGATGGTGAATCTATTTCTTTAACCTACGCAGAATGAGCTTATCCTTTCATAACTTATAAACTAATATCTATTTATCTTAAATTCATTTATGTTATTTTGTAGGCTAAGTTTATGAACATTATGCATACCTTTGATCCGTTTTAAAAAAAGGATTGTGAAAACATTAGACACCCGAATTACTGAACCTTATAAACCCAGGGTTGAACTGGTTTCATCTAACTTTGAACTTTCGCACTTACACAAGACTCGAAAAGTATTTGCTTTGCTACCTCATGGTTATCATGAAAGTGACAAAAGATATCAAGTTTTATATCTACAGGATGCACAAAACCTTTTTGGCGAAGATACACCCTTTGGTAGCTGGGAAATTGATACCCATTTAGCCACGTTGTTTGCTGAGGGCTTGGACGATCTCATGGTTATTGCCATTGATCATGGAGGTAAAGAAAGGATCAATGAATACAGTCCTTACTTTCATCGAAAATTTGGTAAAGGATTAGGTAAATTCTATGCAGAATCAATTATTAAATCATTGAAACCTTATATCGACAAACATTATCGGACTAAACCGGAAAGAGAATTTAACGGTATCGGTGGTAGCTCAATGGGGGGGTTAATAAGCGCTTATATCGGAATTGTATACCCTGAATATTTTAGTAAGCTGATGATATTTAGTCCTTCTTTTTGGTTTTCAGATGAAATCTATTTTGATGCTTTTAAATACAACTACACACTACCTATGAAAATGTACATCTACGGTGGGGATAAAGAATCCGAATATATGACAAAGCACATCCATCGATTTAAAGAAGCAGTGAGTAAAGGATACTTTGATAAAAGTTTAACTCAGTTTAAAGTATCCATAAATCCAGCAGGTGAACACAGTGAATATTTTTGGAGCAAGGCATTTCCCAAAGCAGCTAAGTGGTTGTACACTGAATCAGAAAAATAGAAATTCATATGTCCGTGCAGATATTTTCTTCGCTTGAGAACATTCCAAAACACAGTACAGTCTGTATTCCCTGGTTTGAAAATTTTGACCAAAAACTTTTTAACCAGTTATTGGCCGAATACGAAATCTCTGGCTTGGATATGGCCAGTTCTGTGTTTACAGGTAAAAGAAATAATACGGAATGGATCTATCCGGATGAGCATGTGGAAAGGCTTTTAATCTTTGGACTCGGAAAGTTCTCGCCTGACCAAGGAAAAAAAACTACGATCGAAGTTGCGGCAAAATCAAAGGATAAATTTTCAGCGTCTATCATCCTGGATGTACGAAGTCTTGTTCAAGGTGATATTGGTTCCAGTGCTAAAAAATTGATTACGAATATTTTTAAGGGCCTAATCATAGGTCTTAAGGATGCAGGATTCTATAAGAGTAAACAGTCACCCTTAAAGGAATACTCCTATGGGTTGCTTGTAGCCGATGATGAAGGTAAGAATGAGTTGCACGAAGCAGCTAAAAAAGGAGTATTAATTGCACAAACAATAAGTCGGATCATCGATTTGGTCAACACACCTTCAAATAAAAAAACAACTGAACACCTGGCCATCTGGATGCAGGAATCATCCCAGGAAAATGGCTTTGAGTTAGAAGTATTGGAAAAAGACGATTTGGAAAAGCAAGGTTTTCATGCACTCTTAGCGGTCAACCAGGGCAGCCCGGTACCGGCTAAATGCTTAATTGCTACCCATAATCCAGGTTTGCACGAGAATATAAAGACTGTGGTGTTGGTGGGCAAGGGAGTAACCTTTGATACAGGTGGCCTTTCCCTCAAAGGAAGTCAGAATATGCATTATATGAAAAGTGATATGGGGGGTGCTGCGGCAGTAATGGGTACAGTGGAGCTTGCGGCAAAATTAAAGCTCCCTATCCACTTGGTAGGAATTATTCCGGCTACAGATAATTCGGTGGACGCTTTAGCGCTTAAACCTGGTGATGTGATCTCCTCTTTTGCGGGCAAGAGTATTGAAATTATTGATACGGATGCTGAAGGCAGGTTAATCCTAGCAGATGGCCTTGCTTATGCCATTGAACATTATAAGGCTGATTATCTGCTGGACTTGGCAACGCTCACCGGAAGTGTGATCCGCGCATTGGGTAATTATGCGGCTGGAATAATGAGTCATAATGATAAATTGGTTCAGTCGATTATGGAATCAGGAGAAAAGACTGAGGAAAAATTGTGGCGTTTGCCACTGTGGGAAGAATACCATGAAATGATGGATTCGGATATTGCAGATATAAAAAATCTAAGTGATAAGCCAATCGCAGGAGCAATTACCGCCGCTAAATTTTTAGAATTTTTTGTAGATGGTCATCAAGCATGGGCTCATCTGGATATCGCTGGCACTGCATTTGGTAAATTCCCGACTACTAAAGGATATAGTGCCACTGGATTTGGCGTCGACTTATTAATTAACTGGTTGGAAAAATTATCAAGTTCACATGAGTAAACAAAAAAATTTCTTGTGCATTTGTTGTGATTTCAAAGGTGGTGCTTTCATGACTGCACTACATGAATTAGGACATCAAGTATTTCTAGTAACGTCTGAGAAAAATCGCAATGTAGCCTGGCCCCATGATCACATCAAAGAAATATTTTATATGCCGGGAAAAGATGGCCGTACATGGAATTTAGAAGATTTAATCCTGGGAACAGCTCACTTATTCAAAAATAGATTCATCGATAAAATCATTGCACTAGATGATTACGATGTGTGGAAAGCGGCTACCCTTAGGGAAGAGTTTAGATCTCCAGGAATGGGTCAAACTACAGCACGACACTTTTATGATAAATTGGCCATGCGCAAGATCGCAGCGAATAATCAATTGCCGAATCCGGTATTTTCGGATTTGTTTCATGATGATAAGATTCACGATTTTTTGGAAAAATCGTCGGGCCCATGGGTAGTAAAGCCTCGATCTGATGCCGGTTCGTTGGGTATAAGAAAATTAACCTCGCCCATCGAGTTTTGGGATTGGAATGAAGCACACCATGAAAATCGACATCGGTTTTTAATTGAAG
>JAHEJC010000505.1 GCA_024639065.1 Lewinellaceae bacterium
GCAGCTGGAAAAGTACGTGAAGCTCAAATAAATCTGGCCACAATACAAAAACCAAAACGCAAGTATTTATCTAATTATATTGATAATCAATTGAAGCTGCAAAAAAGAGCAGAGCGGCGGTTGAATAAAGCCATACAAAATTTTAATAAAGACTATTTCAAAATATGGGATATGTCCTGGCAACAAAGCGTGAACAGAATTCCCGAAGAGATCATTATTCAACAATCAATTCAACTGATAAATGCTGACCTCAAAAAAGTACAAGAATTAAACAACAAACCTGCAGATCCAAAGAATTTACATAAAATCCGTATTACTCTAAAATCCGTAAATGCAATTTTAGGCATCTTATTAAAGATGCATTCAACTGATCCTTTATCGAAAATGGCCAAAAAAATAAAAAGTCTCAATCAAGAAATTGGAAAGTGGCATGATAAGTTGGTTTTACTCCAATCGTTTGAAAAGTTTGAGGTCAAAAAAATGAAAAAAAAAGATAAATCATTTCTGGATAAACTGATATTGAGTTTGGCTGAGAAAGAAAAGTTGAGTCAACAACGCCTTCAGAAAAAATTAGATCAATTTTCTTCAGTCCAAATCTAAAATCAACTTTTTACAATTAATACCCTCGTCTAATCGTTTACTCATTTTATCGACCTTTTTTAAATCTATATTCAAATAAGTTACATCTTGACTTCATTCATATTAATTCATACTAAAACCTGTTGCCATGAATGGAGTAAAACACTTTTTTCTTTTCTGTTCCGGAATTGATCTTGAAATATTAGAAAAATGCCCTACGGATCGCAATAAATATATTGGGATCGGGGCCACTGTATTCTTCACCGGTGTATTGGCTTTTATATCTTCTGCCTATGCCTTATTTACTGTTTTTGATAATACCTGGATCGCGTTGGGATTTGGACTTATATGGGGCCTAATGATATTCAACCTGGATCGTTACATAGTCAGTAGTATGAAGAGTAAAGGTTCTTTTGGAAGAGATTTCCTGGTTGCTTTACCTAGACTAGGTTTAGCTATTTTATTAGCGTTGGTTATTTCTAAACCGTTGGAACTCAAAATTTTTGAAAAGGAGATCAACGCCGAACTGCTGATTATGGAACAAGAAGTTTTCAAGGGTCAGGAGGACACCATAAAAGCGCGTTATGCAAATAGCATCAATGATTCTGAAAGGCTAGTCAATCAGCTAAAAGAAGAAATCCAGACTAAGACCACGCATCGAGATGCATTAGCATTGGTCGCTCAACAAGAAGCGGATGGAACTGGGGGATCCATGCAAAGAAATCTGGGGCCCATCTATAAAGCCAAGAAAGCCGATGCAGATCAAGCCCAAGCTGAACTTGATGTGTTGATTGCTTCAAACCAACCAAAGATAGATCTGTATGAATCAGAAATTGCTTTGGCCAAAACAAATATAAATCAAGACATCGCTGGATTAGAGAGAACTGCTTATGGAGGTATCGCGGCACGTATGGATGCATTGCATCGGTTAACTCAGAAAAGTGCGGCAATTTTTTGGACCAATCTATTTATAGTATTGCTTTTTATCGCTATCGAAACGGCACCTATATTGGTTAAGTTGATCTCTTATCGAAGTCCTTATGACTATCTACTAGATGAAACGGAGCATACCTATAAAATGAACCATTTAGAAAAAACCGGCAAATTGAGTGTGCAAAAAAATAATTCATTGAAACATGAAGAAGAGGTAGCAGTTTATGCAACCAAAGCCAACATTGAATCACAAAAGGAGTTGATCGATCATGCCTTGAAAGAAAAACTGGCCGCTATCAAAGGAGAAGGTAGAAGCTGGGAAGAAGTATTGGGAAGGTTTGGTATTTAGCGATTCTTTAATTAATATAACCAAGATTTTGTAATTATAAATTGCTATGATTCGGCTGGGTCAAACTTGGAGATAGAATGCTGCCAGAAAAATGCAGGTTAAACAACTTAAGCTGACAAAATATTCTTTCGATAAATTTAAGCTGGTCCTTTTCAGAATTTATGGATAACAAACAAAGTGAGGAAAAGGTATTCAACCAATTTATTAAATGAAGTAAAATAAGCTGATATATTAGTGAGCGACAAACCAATAATCGTAGAGCAATACCTGGAAGCATCTCGTCAAAAAGTTTGGGTAGCCATTACGCAACAAGATCAAATGATCCAATGGTTTTTTGAAAATATAGAGTCCTTTAGAGCGGAATTGGGATTTAAAACTCAGTTCGTGGTACTATCGGGAGATAGGACCTTTACCCATTTATGGAAAATACTTGAGGTAGAACCAATGAAAAAGATTGTATATGACTGGCGTTACAGCGAATATTCTGGAAATGGAAAGGTTACTTTTTTACTGAGTCGGGAGGATGATAATATTTTGTTGACGATAACATCAGAAGGAATGGAAAGCTTTCCGCAAGACATTCCCGAATTTACACGAGCCAATTGTTTGGGAGGATGGACCTATTTTATTAGACGTCTAAAAACTTATTTGGATAATTGATTGATTAGATTTCTTATTTTTGTCCCCAAATCAATCGATTTATGAAATCAACCATATGGCTATCTTTTCTATTCTTAACATTTTTACTTGCCTGCCAGGTAGAAAAAAAATCAGAGTCACGTCCGCCAAATATTTTGTTTATTCTAGCTGATGACCTGGGATACCATGATCTCAGTTGTATGGGTAGTAAGTATTATGAGACCCCGAATATCGATCAAATTGCCGAGTCTGGCATGATCTTCACTCAAGGATATGCCGCATGTCAGGTATGTAGTCCTTCCAGGGCCAGCATTATGACCGGAAAATTCCCGGCCCGTCATGGAATTACCGATTGGATAGGTGCTAAAACGGGTGAGACCTGGAGAGAAGCAAAACGTTATAATCAATTATTACCAGCAGAGTATGTTTCCCACCTTCCCCATCAAGACAGAACGCTTGCAGAAACTTTTAAAACCAATGGATACAAAACCTTTTTTGCCGGTAAGTGGCATCTGGGTAGTATGGGAAGCTATCCTGAGGATCATGGGTTTGAAATTAATCAAGGTGGTTATGAACGAGGTGGCCCCTATACTGGTGGATACTTTTCTCCTTTTAATAATCCAAAAATGGAAGACCACCCGGACGAAGCGGGGATGAGTCTTTCTATGAAGCTGGCTAAAGAAACAACTGCTTTTATTGAAGCAAATCAATCAGAACCTTTTCTTGCTTATTTATCTTTTTATGCAGTACATAGTCCTATCCAAACTAGTGAAGAAAAATGGAAACGATATCGAGATAAGGCAGAAAAGCAAGGTATAGCTGAAGAAGGATTTACTATGGAGCGTAGATTGCCAATCCGTTTACATCAGGATAATCCGGTTTATGCTGGATTGATTGAACAAATGGATGAAGGAGTTGGCCTTGTTCTCGAAACTTTGGAAGAACTGGGGTTGGCTGAAAATACGATAGTGGTATTCACTTCGGATAATGGTGGTGTGGCTTCCGGTGATAATTTTTCCACCTCCAATGTACCACTCCGGGGTGGTAAAGGTTATCAATGGGAAGGAGGTTTACGAATACCCTATTTGATCAAGGTCCCCTGGCTGAATCATGAAGGACAGCAGAATAAAACACCAGTCTCAGGAACTGACTTTTACCCTACCCTCTTGGAATTAGCTGGCTTACCATTGCTTCCTGGTCAACATCTGGATGGGAAAAGCATAGTACCTGTGCTGAACGGTTCGTTTATAGCCGAGAGACCATTGGTGTGGCATTATCCACACTATGGTAATCAAGGTGGAGACCCATCTGCTGTAATAAGACAGGGGAATTGGAAATTAATCTATTACTTTGAAACCCAGCTCAATGAACTTTATAATCTCGATGTAGATTTGAATGAGTCAACTGATATAGCCGCTGAACATAAGGACAAAGTGGATGAATTGTATGGCTTACTAATGAATTACTTGGAAGAAGTTGGAGCTCGCTTCCCGCTACCCGATCCGCTCTTTAACCCTGATTCCCTACAATTAAAACAACTTTATTATCAAAATGAATTAAAAGAAAGACTGGAGAATCAACGCAAGGCTTATTACGATTTAAATTGGCAACCCAATGAAGATTGGTGGGGAAGTAAAGTAACCATAGATTAGCTGAATGAACAAGCATAAAACAAACAATGACGATAAGTTTGAGATCCGAAACCTTATTCCTGATACATGATTTGATGCCATAAAGATTGAACAACATTATGCCATGTG
>JAHEJC010000506.1 GCA_024639065.1 Lewinellaceae bacterium
GAAATTGATGAGGTTGAAAAATTACTGGATGAGATAATCGCACTTACGGAACTAACACAAGAAACTAATTAGTAGAATAACCAGTAATGGAGAAATTGACGACCACCAACAATGCCTAAGAATACATTGAACAAACGTATCTTAGGCTAGAACGTTACAGCACATTTCAGCCGTTATGAAAAAGGAATTTGTTCCGATTCTGCTCTCCTTAGGCTTAGTACTTAGCTCAGCAATTGTCGTATTTGTCACTAATTACTCATTTAATTACAAACATTACGCTGGTATTTCACTTCTAATAATTTCAATTATTTCATATTACAAAAAACCGGGATGGTATGTTTACATCTTTGGTCTGACCCTATTAGTGGGCTTAACTGGCTTGATCGATTTTTTTTATATAAGTTATTCCATGGGAATTTCTGGTGTTGGTGTAAATCCAATTTTTGTTGCCCTCTTGATAATTTTCGTGGCAATTCATAAACAATTATTTTTTCCTGAAAACACTAAAGAAGTTTCTAACGAACCAAGTGAGCAGCAAATTGAATTTTTTCGTAACAAACTGGCAACGAAAACGGTTGGTGATCTGAAAGAAATCGCCAATGATGAATCGTCATACGTCGAGGCTGCTAGAATGGCGGCGAGAGAACTTCTAAAAGAAAAAAACGTGCTGTAACACGAGGTATACACAATAGCGGTTTGCTGCAATTTGACTCCTTTGATGCTATTTGCTACCTTCACTACTGAGGACAGGTACTCAGGCGACTTATTCCGCTACTGCGTATCACCTCCATCCGTTAGGCCATATGTCGCATAAAAAGTATATTTGGTCATGCCCGAGTTAAGTAGGTTTTATGGAATAATTATCAGGATGTATTTCATGGATCACAATCCACCACATTTTCATGCTGAATACCAAGGATTCAGAGCTGAATACAATATAAAAACGCTGGACCTTATTGTTGGGAAATTACCGCATAGAGCACATGCTTTGGTTCTTGAGTGGGCTTCTGAACACAAGAAAGAACTACTAGATAACTGGGAAAAAGCTGCTATACCTGAGCCATTAAGTCCAATAGAACCGTTAAATTAGTATTATGAACGAGGTAATTGATCTTAAAGTATTGAATAACTACTTGGTTTGGATTAAGTTTTCAGACAATGAAGAAAAGGTGGTGGATCTTAAACCATTCATAGGAAAAGGGTTTACAAAGAACCTATTGAAATCCGAAAACTTTAATGAAGTTTTCGTAGAACCTGGTGGAGGTATTGCATGGCCAAATGGGTTTGATCTATGCCCAAACTTCTTGCGGGAACTGCAGGACGAGCGTCACATGGCCTAACAAGGAGTATACACTATAGCGGGTCCACTGCAACGGCCTGCTGCCAACTTTCCAGGCCAACACACGAGCAGGCATGCTTGGACACTTCCTTCGTATTTGCTAGATTTAAGTGGAAAGGACAATACATTGTATGGTCTAGTACCGCTACAGTGTATCACTCCCAATCCGTTGTAAGCAAGTCTGGAAACTAGACGCCGTGTACGCAACCCCTTGGGTATTGCAGAATCAATAGCTAACTCTCTAATGTAGGAGGGATCCTGGAAAAGCATTTCAGGGAATGCAGTAGACCGCAGGTCGGAGGCATCAAGTCTCGTTCGGTTAACACCGTGTAAGCTTTTTTTTTGCTTACGGACGAGTGGAATCGTCTACGAAGACTTGGAGAAGTTAGCCGTTTTTGACCAAAAAGTCAAGTGGGTCACTGATTCTGAACTGGTATTCACTGGATACATTTTGTAGATCAGGTTAGCGAATAATTGTGCAAAACACCTACTACATACCGGTCATTTATTCGATAAATGCCATATTTCATAGCCAATGGGAGAAGCGTGATTGAGAGGACGCAGGTGGACTAATCCCCATACCAGCTTACAACAGGGCACAGTCCGCATTTTTAACTGCAATGCCGTATATTTAAAAAAAACGCGGACTGTACCCGTACGTTGAGCGCAATTAAAATTACCGCTAATGATTAAGAAGATTTTCAAATCCATATCAATACTGCTGGCTCTGATTATTCTTGTTTTGTTAGGTCTTTATCTGATTCCTCCAAAACAAGAGATTATTGAATATGAATATGCTGATATTGAAAGAAATCCTCTGGTTAATTCTAAAGTTGGGTGGTACAGTACTGATGATGGGAAAAACTATCAGATCACTTGGGGCGCAAAACAAGGACTACAACTCAATTTATTTGACTTCGACAGGATTAATCTCAAAAGTTTGAGATTAAAACATATTAAAGAACATGAATTTGATACGGATGGCGATCTAGCGACTACAGAAATAAAATTTAAGATCAATGATGCGGATTCTGTTTGGAATGTTGATGTTAGCACGTCCAAAACAAATTTCCAGGCCGTAAGACAGGATAGTTTGTTTTATAATCAGGAGGAGATAGCTTATTTTAACGGAGAACAAAAACTAGCTGGGCTTCTATTAACACCATACAATAACAGAAAGAGCACCGCCATTGTCTTTATTCATGGATCTGGAATTAGTGACAGAGATAATTTTTGGTATATGCATCAAGCCCATTATTTAGCGCAAAATGGGTTTTTTGTATTGCTCCCGGATAAAAGAGGATGCGGTAAATCAAATGGGGAATGGCATACGTCTTCTTTCAACGATTTTGCCAACGATATTTCCGCCGCTTTAGATTATTTAATGGTTAATAAACAATCTGAGTTCGAGAAAATTGGTGTAGTAGGTATAAGTCAAGGTGGCTGGATTAGTCATCTTGTAAACCAGAACTATAAAGATTTAGATTTCATCGTGGATGTAGTTGGATCATCCACTAGTCCGAATGAACAAGTGAAGTTTGAGGTTATGAATGATATTAGAAATAGTGGTGCTCCAAAATTTATAGCTAATCCCTTATCCCTGGTTTTTGCAAAACGAGCACGCGGGAAACGAAAAATTTGGTGGAATCAAAATGGAGAATTCGATCCTATTCCATTAATGTCTGAAACAACAATTCCCATTTTGAAAATTTTTGCAGATCAGGATGTGAATGTCCCGGTTAAGAGAAGCCTGAACAGAATTGATGAACTATTGAAGGATAATCCGAATTTACTAATAGAAATAAAAATCTTTGAAGGTTCGTCTCATGCTTTATTCAACAAGGAAACCAACTGGATAAGAAAAGATTATTTGGACTATTTGAATTCATGGATATCCGATAAATAACTGCGCTCAACAACGTGTATAACTCATGCCTCTGAATACACTGAAATTTATTTATCTTCTAAGTTAAATAAATTCCGTATAACTCACTCAAACCGAAAAACGGCACGAGCCATACACGAACACGTTAGAGGCAAGCCATCTATTAAAATGCGTATAGGAAAGGTAAATATCAAATCTTATTATTTGCTAATTATCTTGCTACAGGCAATTGTCGGTTGTAATAATGAAACCGAATCTCCTTTTGATATTGATGAAATTTGGAGCTGCCATATTGAACAGCAATGGGATTATCAAACAACAAGAGATGCGATTATTGGAAAATGGAACTGGGAATACGGCTATTGTTGTGGTGATGTTTCAGGTGTCTATGATAACTCCTCTGAATTTGAAGGTCTAAAAATTGAATTAAGAGAAGATAGTACCGGTTCGTTATTTATGGAAAGTGAAAACTATGATTTTAACTGGGATATCACTGCTAAGGACGGAGACCTATTCGGTTTCACAACCGACCCAGCTATCTCACAATTGGATGGTCGAATTTTACTTTGTGATGATATCATGATGTGCAACGGAAGCTATATTGACGTAGCAGATAACTACTTTAGAAAGACGGAATAGAAAACTTGGATGGCCAGCCTCTAACACGGCGTATACGCTATAGCGGGGTTCACTGCATCGGCCTGCAGCCACCGTCCAAGCCAACACACGAGCAGGCATGCTTGGACACTTCCTTCGTATTTGCTAGATTTAAGTGGAAAGGACAAAACATTGTGTGGTCTAGTACCGCTACAGCGTATCACTCCAATCCGTTGTGCCCCATTTGGTAAATACCTCAATTAAAGGGTCAAAATAATTTCTAACCTCATTTAATTTGAATGATCACTTAAAGCGGCTATATTTGCCAATATATGACAAGTCATAAAAAGGAAACTGTGAATAAGTTTGGAGACCGAGTAAGAGAGTTGCGAGAGCAACAAAACTTACTGCAAAGACAAGTTGCTGGGAAGCTGGATA
>JAHEJC010000507.1 GCA_024639065.1 Lewinellaceae bacterium
CCTTGACCTTTGACCTTTATCCGTTTACCTCGTCAATTAACCGCAGCATGTAGATGCTGAGCTACCGTGCCTTCTCTGTTTAACATTCTCCATTCCTTTTACCTTTTACCTCCACCCACCACGTACCTCGCACCACGTCACCAGCATTTACCATTCCCTTAGCGCTCTTTGCGCCTTTGCGGTAAATTCCGTTTCCCGATGTCCGCTGTCTGCTGTCCGCTTTCCGCAATCAGCATTCCGTTTGCTTTGACCCTGGACCCTGGACCTTTTACCTCATCATCATGGCTTACCAATCCTTTCGGGCTTAGTAATCCACCTCGTACTGCGCACTTCGGTACTACGGTTTATAAAAATCTTGGAATCTATTAACCTATTAATTTTGTTATGTTTATACAGCGAGAATCTATTATTGTTCTAATTTTACGTAGCAATAAAGTAAGCAACTTGTGATTATCCATAGAGAAGGCATCAAGATTCTTATTAGCCTATTGATCGTATTATTGATAGCCAATTACTTGGTGTATATCTATTTACCTGTTGTTTTTATCCTAGTTCTTATTGCAAGTATACTATTTTACTTTTTTGTAATTTCCTTTTTTCGGAATCCTAAAAGAGAAATTGTCATAGCAGACAACCATATTATTTATGCACCTGCCGATGGTAAAATTGTAGCATTAGAGGAAGTCCTCGAGACGGAATATTTCAATGAAAAGCGGCTACAAGTCTCTATTTTTATGTCTCCTACCAATGTCCATGTCAATAGAAACCCTATTGGTGGTACGGTCAATTATTTTAAATATCATCCTGGAAAATATCTGGTTGCCTGGCATCCAAAATCTTCCGAAGAGAATGAGCGTACTACGACTGTAATCGGGAATGGGCAAACCGAAATTCTCTTACGACAAATAGCAGGAGCCGTTGCTAAGCGAATCGTCAATTACCTGGAAGTAGGTCAGCAAGTGGTGCAAGGTAAAGATATGGGCTTTATAAAATTCGGATCAAGGGTTGATTTATTCTTACCACTTACAGCTAAGATCGAGGTATCATTAAACCAAAAAGTCAAAGGGAATAAGACGGTAATTGCAAGAATATCGTGAAAACGTTAAGCGGGTAATTGTGTATCGGAAAATAATTTAGAAACTAGTTATATAATTGATTTGTTTTTTGAATATGGCATTAGCTAAGGTTGTTAAAATACTAAAACAGGGAACGGACACAGAAAATATAAAATATTGGAGATCACTTTCACCAAGTCAAAGACTGTCCAATTTAGAACGTATCCGAAACGAAATAATCAAATCCAAGTATGGAAATCCATCCGGACTTCAAAGAACTGTTAAAATTATTCAACGAAAATAAGGTCCAATATCTTGTCGTTGGTGGATATGCTGTAAATTTTTATGGATATCCAAGATATACAGAAGATTTTGATTTGCTCGTACTACTAACACCTGAAAATGCCAATAAGATCATTTTAACTTTAAAGGAATTTGGGTTTGGATCATTAGGGCTTTCGAATTCAGATTTTTTGAAAAAAGAAAATGTAATACAATTGGGTAAAGCACCTTTCAGGATTGATATTATGACTTCAGCCGATGGTATCGATTTTGAAAGTGCCTATTCCAGGAAAACTATTCACCGAGTTGCTTCAATTGAAATTCCAATAATAAGTTTAGATGACTTAATAAAAAATAAGATGACTACCGCAAGATCCCAAGACATTGCCGATATAGAAGGACTACGAAACATCAATCAAGAACAGGAGTAGAATTATTCCTTCGATTTCATTTGTGGAAAAAACAAAACTTCCTGAATAGAATGTTGATTAGTCATCAGCATGACTAATCGATCGATACCAATGCCTAATCCTGATGTCGGAGGCATTCCATGTTCGAGCGCTAACAAGAAATCCTCGTCCAGTGCCATGGCTTCAACATCACCCCGATTGGCCAACTCCAACTGTTCTTCAAAACGCGCTCGTTGATCTAATGGATCGTTAAGCTCTGTATACGCGTTGGCAATCTCTTTCCCATTCACAAACAATTCGAATCGCTCTACTAAACCTTCAACTGTCCGGTGTTTTTTAGCCAATGGAGTCATTTCAATCGGGTAATCCGTAATATAAGTGGGCTGAATCAAATGATCCTCCACTTTTGCTCCAAATAGCTCATCAATAAGCTTACCTCGACCCATTGTATTATCAACCTCTACATGGTGTTCCCTACACAATACTCGAAGTTGATTCTCATCCATTCCGGAAATATCCACTTGAAGATATTTTTGGATCGCTTCATACATACTCATTCGGGTATACGGTCCTTTAAAATCCAAAATATGTTCTCCATACTTCACCTTGGTCGTATGATGCAGGTTAATGGCAATCTTTTCTATGAGTTGTTCTACCATCTCCATCATCCAATCATAATCTTTATAAGCGATATAGATCTCCAGCGCTGTAAATTCAGGATTATGGGTCCGATCCATTCCTTCATTACGAAACATTTTTCCAATTTCATATACCCCATCATACCCACCCACAATCAACCTCTTCAAATAAAGCTCATTGGCAATCCTCAGATAAAGATTCATATCCAGGGTATTGTGATGCGTCTTGAAAGGTCTGGCAGCAGCACCTCCATGGATCGGTTGTAAAATGGGTGTTTCTACTTCCAGCCATCCTTTTTCATCAAAAAAATTCCGCATCGTGGTTATTAATTGACTACGCTTTTTAAAAATCTCCTTTATGTGGGGATTCACCAGCAAGTCAATATAACGTTGACGATACCTGATCTCTGGGTCCGTTAAGGCATCGTGGACCACTCCTTCATTATCCACTTTGACGACAGGGAGCGGGTTTAATGATTTGCTTAAGAGTATTAGTTTTTCCACATGTATTGTGGTCTCACCGGTCCTGGTTTTAAATACATGGCCTTCCACTCCAATAAAATCACCAATGTCCATCCATTTTGAAAATACGCCATTATATAATGTTCGATTTTCGGGATCAGGACAAATTTCATCACGAGCAACATAGATCTGAATTTTGCCTGAACTATCTTGCAGCTCAGCAAATGATGCCTTACCCATTAACCTTTTCATCATTAAGCGGCCAGCTAGTTTAACATGCTTAAATCTAGCACTTCCCTCCTCTAGAAAATCACTTTTTATATCCTTGGCAAAATGGGTCACCTCAAATTGTTCTGGCGGGAACGGATCTATTCCAGCCGCTCTGATTTTATTTAAATTCTCTCTCCGTACTAGTTGTTGTTCGTTTAAAGGCATGTTTATTGTTTTCTTTCCGAAAGCAAAAGTAGAAAAAAACTGTGGAACCTAAATTTCCTATCCGTCTTAGAAGCGGCTTTAATATTTACGAAAATCATAGTCCTGATTCACCGTATTAGAATTTATTCGTGTATAACGCCCGGATTTAATTGATGATAATATTTAAATAACAAAAATGAACGGTAATATTCTAACTATTTATAAATCCGGAAACAAATGTTGAATCGACTCTTGCCTCTCATGTTCACTTGCTTCATATCACTTAATTTTATCCAGGCGCAAAAAATGAATAATCAATCGTTGAGGAAGGTCATTCAATCAAATGCCGACGACTTATCCGGGGAATTAGGCAATTGGCAATTTACTTTTGAATCTTTACCGATGTTATGCTTAACGGATGAAACCCATAATCGTATGCGGATACTTACACCCGTTGCTGATGCAGATGATCTGCACTCCGATGAAATTAAGAGGTGTTTGGAAGCCAATTTTCATACGGTTCTAGATGTTAAATATGCTATATCGGATAATGTACTTTGGGTGGTTTTCATTCATCCATTAAAAGAACTCTCCAAGGACCAGGTTATCGATGCAATTTTCCAAGTATATAACGCTGCGGCTACATTCGGGAGTACCTATTCAAGTACCTTTCTAGTATTCCCCGAACGTGAAAAACGAATCAATAAAAAACCAAAAAACATTTTGGATAAAAGTAAATAATGCTAACTTTATAATCTATCCTGTAATATTAATTTCCACGAAATACTTGTTCTGGTTATAAGCTCAATGAGTGATTCCTTGCTTAAATATTAATACATCTCATATATGTTAAAGTTAATTAACAGGGCACTCGAATAAACTAAGATCCTTAAATTACTTATTAATTCACGTCTAAAATAATATACATCTATGAAACAAACCTTGACACTAATTTTTGCGTTCTCCTGCACATTTGCATTTCAAG
>JAHEJC010000008.1 GCA_024639065.1 Lewinellaceae bacterium
AATGACCATAAACGATCCCATTAAGTTTGTTTCCTTAAGGGATGATCCTAACTATCTAAAATCATTTCACTTTTTGACCGCTCGAATCCCGGTGTATTATTATATAGGTATGAATAATCAAAGTATTCTGTTAAATGATGCGAATGTGCGTAAGGCAGTTGCTTATACCCTGGATGTAGATCAAATTATAAATGATCTAATGCATGGGACGGCCATTAGGACCGTCGGACCTATTAATCCAGGAAAATCATATTACAACCAGGGGATAGCACCCAGGCCTCAAGATTTAAAAAAGGCAAAAGAATTGTTATCTTCTGCCGGTTGGGAAGATTCCAATAACAATGGAATTGTGGACAAGATGATTGATGGGAATCTTCATGAACTGGTCCTTCGGTTTTTCGTTACCCAGCAAGAATTGGGTAGGAAAACAGCACTTCTGCACCAAGAATCGGCAAGGAAAGTAGGCATCCAAATTGATCTTGTCACAAAACCTGATTTTAATATAATTTCAAAAGAACATTTAGCTACTGGAGATTATGAACTAGTTGCATCTGGATCTCGAATTTCGCCCGCCGACTACGACCCCTATCAAAATTGGCATTCAGATAATTACCAAGTAGGGTCTAACTTCCTTGGATTTGCAAATGATCAAGCAGATCGGATTATCGAACAAATAAGAGCGGAAGAAGATCCATCTAAGCGAGCAGAATTGTATAATGAATTTCAGCAGATTATTCATGATCAACAACCCGCAATTTTCCTTTTTTCACCAGCGAAACTTATTATCGTTAATAATCTATTTAATGCTCAGGCTGCTGAGAGAAGGCCTGGTTACTTTGAAAACCACTTCAGCCTGACACCTTAAACTGAGTTATTCGATCTTTTTCATACCTAATTTGGTTATGAAGTAAAGGAGGTAAGTAGATTAGCGGGCAATTAACTGGATACATTATTGGATTTTTCTTTTTCAAAATTCAGGGGGCTCTATCCAATCTCGCCGAATTTTTATTATTGTTATTGGATGGACATATTACAAATCCAGTTTAAATACTAATTACCTACTCCTCATTACCAAACTCTGCTTTGGCCCCTTAAATTTTTTATCTTCAAAGAAATAATATTTCAATAACTGTGGGTATGAGCAGGTATATTCTATTCAGGATATTAAATATCTTTCCCAGTCTGCTGATCATTTCGATTTTCTTATTCTTTATGAGTAAGTGCACTACATCCGATCCGGTAGACAAATTGCTGGGTACCTTAAACCCGGGTGATGAGCTGATCGATATGAACGCATATGCTCAAAAGTATCAGGAAATGGCTCAACGCTTAGGATTGCACAAGCCATTGTTCTATTTTGCAATCGTTCCATCTGGATATCCAGATACTCTATGGAACATAGTCAACCTGGATCAAAGAAAAAACTATAAATATCTATTGCACAATTTCGGTAGCCCCGATAAGATCAATATTTACTTAGCATCGTTGCAAGGATTCGTTAATCGCATGGGTAATACCTTGAATATACAATCTGCCCAAGCCAAAATTTCTGGTTATAACCTCTTAAAGCAACTAACAGCTGGTTATACAGAAAAGCAGATCAATGGTTTACTGAAGAAAATAGAGACCTCATTCCCTTCTGTAGAAAATGAAACTGCATTTATCAAGTTAAAAGAAACAAGTCAGGTTATGATGCAAAATAGTCAACCATTGAACAGAATCCCACGTTTGAAGTGGTTCGGTAAGGACAATCAATATCATCAATGGCTTACCCAATTGTTTTCTGCAAATTTTGGATTTTCACTAAGGGACGGCAGGCCGGTTGATGCCAAGATTATGGAGGCAATACGATGGACATTTTCAATCAATGGGATCGCAATATTTTTTTCGATGTCGATATCTATATTGCTGGGCGTTTATTTAGGAGCCTATGCGTCTTCACAAGTTGATCGCACTATTTCTACTTTAACTTATATAGTTTATGCAATCCCACTTTTTTGGCTAGCCACCTTACTCGTCATGTTTTTTACTACACCTGAGTATGGAAAATGGACTGACTTATTTCCTGGCATTGGTATTGTTCGGACTTTTGAAGGAGGTGATTTCAAAAATCGATTTTTTGATTCGTTAGGACGCTTAATCTTACCAATATTATGCTTTGTATTAACCTTAGCCACTTATCTGACCAGACAGATGAGATCTAGTATCAAGGAAGAATTAGCTAAACCTTATTCATTGCTATTAAGGGCTAAAGGGCTGTCAAAGAATCAACGTATCTGGAAGTATAATTTTCCTAACGCACTTTTTCCAATGATCACGTTGCTCAGTGTAATTATACCCTATTCTATTTCAGGTTCATTGATTATCGAATATATTTTTAATATACCTGGAATGGGTAGGTTGTTATTAGATTCAATTCTATTTCAGGATTGGAATGTCGTATTTACCATTGTATTATTAATTGCCTTTGTAACTATGGTTAGTATTTTATTAGTAGATATTATTTATGCGTGGCTGGATCCAAGAATTAGATTAAAAACTGACTCTTTTTGAAAAAATATTTAAGACATATTAAAAAAAATAGATCTTCCCGATGGGCATTAAATCTTATTTTGATTTGGGTGCTCATCAGCCTTGGAGCAGATTTTATTGCAAATGAAAAACCTGTCTTCATAAAGGTAGATGGAAAATCTTCCTTTCCAATATTTAAGGATTATATTCATTATTTAGCCGGTAGGCAATATGTATTTGATACGAGACTAATTGAAAAAGCCCAAAAAGTAATAAGAACTCCAATCCCATATTCGTACAATACGGTCGATTTAAATAATGCTAATTTTAAAAGTCCGTTTGAAAAACAAAATCTCGAATCCATCCGCTTTAGACATTGGCTGGGAACTGATCAAATAGGCAGGGATGTCTTAGCTGGTTTGGTGCATGGAGCAAGGATTGCAGCTATAGTAGGCATTTTTTCAATGGTTATTGCTGGGGGCCTTGGCTTACTATTTGGACTTGTAGCCGGTTATTTTGGCAACCGTGATTTGCGAATGCCAGTCTTTTATGGAATAGTTTTAGCAATCCTTAGCTGCATCTTAATGTACTTGGGTTACATAAATTGGATTGATTTTAAAGCCCAAGGAAAAAGTTATCTTGGAATTGGGATCATATTTTTAATTATTTTCATTTTAGGTCTTGTGGTTTTTCTTGGCCTGCGAAAATTGCGAGACATTCCTGGGTTGAGATCGTTATCTTTTCCGCTCGACAGTACAATTATGAAGACCATTGAACTCTTAAGGTCAATTCCAAGACTTTTCATTTTATTAGCATTATTACCGCTGTTCCAAAGGGCATCGCTTATCAATATATTCATTATTCTTGGATTGATAAGCTGGCCAAGTATTGCTCAATTAATTAGAGCTGAAGTACTAAAAGTGAGAGAACAACCCTATATTCAGTCCTGCAAGGTTTTAGGTATTCAGCCTATGCGAATTATATTTCACCATGTGCTCCCAAATAGTCTGGGTCCTTTTTGGGTAGTGCTTGCTTTTGGTGTAGCAGGATCTATAATTGCCGAATCGTCGCTATCCTTTTTAGGGATTGGGATTCCTATTGATCAGGTTAGTTGGGGTAGTATGCTCAATGAAGCACGCGGGCATTTCTCAGCCTGGTGGCTAGCTTTGTTTCCGGGATCAGCCTTGTTTTTCATAATTCTTTCATTCAATATCATCGGTGATCGGCTCCGTGAAATACCAATATTCAGCTAATCATATCCAATATATTTTTAATATGAATCAAACAATTTATCAAAATACGTGTCCGTAAATCTTTAAATAATGTTAAAAGATCCGTTAAAATGCTTGAAACCCTTATAAATAGGGCATTTTTCCACCTTTTTTTGTATTAAAAGTTGTTTATATATGTGGGGGATACTACCTTTGCGCTGTTATTAATTTTACTAATTTAAATCACTAATAATGAACAAAGGAGATTTAATTG
The DNA here is from genome assembly GCA_024639065.1 of Lewinellaceae bacterium. Classification (GTDB taxonomy): domain Bacteria; phylum Bacteroidota; class Bacteroidia; order Chitinophagales; family Saprospiraceae; genus JAHEJC01. The sequence goes on from JAHEJC010000008.1 coordinate 3,997, forward strand.
ATCACATGGCAGAATCTGCTGGCATCACTAAAGCTCAAGCAACTGATGCTTTGAATGCTTTAACCGGTGGTGTTACCAATACATTGAAGAAAGGTGACAAAGTATCTTTGGTGGGATTCGGAACATTTTCTTCATCAAGAAGAGCGGCTAGAACTGGAAGAAATCCTCAAACTGGTGCTGAAATAAAAATTGCTGCTAGAACAGTAGTAAAATTTAAAGCAGGGAAAGGACTCACTGAGGCCGTAAATTAAGAAACATTCTATTACAAAGACTCTTTCTTAATTAGAATAAAGAGATTAGGCAATCCATTTTAAACCGGGTTGCCTTTTTTAATTTAGCCAGGGTCAAAATGACAACAATAATGAGTAAAAGATCATTGTATAGAGAAAACATTGTCAACGGACAATAAACTTAGAACAAATGAAATTTGGAACTAAAGTAATTCATGCTGGTATCAAACCAGATCAATCAACAGGTGCGATTATGACACCGATTTTTCAAACATCTACCTACGTACAAACTCGTCCAGGCGAACATTTGGGTTATGAATATGGCAGGACCCAAAATCCTACCCGTGATGTGTTGCAAAAGAATATCGCCGCGTTAGAAAATGGGAATTACGGAATTGCTTTCTCCAGTGGGATGGCCGCCATGGATTCATTGATGAAACTCTTAGAGCCAGGTGATGAAATCATTTCAACAAACGACCTATATGGAGGATCCTATCGACTGATCAAGACGCTCTACGAACGCTATGGCATAAAAAGCCAATTTATAGATATGACAGATCTGTCTGTTCTTGAAGAAAAAATCAATGATAGCACAAAAATGATTTGGGTAGAGACACCCACTAATCCTATGTTGAGTATTATTGATATTGAAAGAGTTTGTAGGATAGCGGCTATGCACGGAGCGTTAGTGTGTGTAGATAACACCTTTGCCTCACCTTACTTACAGAATCCCATAGACCTGGGAGCAGATATTGTTCATCATTCAGCTACGAAATACATTGCTGGACATAGTGATGTAGTCATGGGATTGGTGGTAGTTAAAGAAGATACCCTGGCAGATCGACTTTACTATATTCAAAATGCGGTGGGCGCAATTCCTGGTCCTCAAGACTGTTTTCTAACCTTAAGAGGAATTAAGACACTGCATTTACGGATGGAACGCGCATGTGACAATGCTTACAAAGTAGCTCAATTTCTTAAGAATCATTCTATGGTAGGAAAGGTGTTTTATCCCGGATTCAGCGATCATCCTAACCATGAAATTGCTGCTAAACAGATGCGTGGTTTTGGTGCAATGGTAAGCTTTGATCTTGTGGATAACTCAGTAGAAAAAGCAAACAAAGTATTGAGTAATACTCGCTTCTTTTCATTGGCTGAATCATTGGGTGGAGTAGAATCACTCATAGGGCATCCGGCCAGTATGACGCATGCGTCCATACCTCGTGAAGAGCGATTGAAAACTGGTCTGACGGATTCATTGATTCGATTGAGTATAGGTGTAGAGGATGCTGATGATCTCATAGACGATTTGGAAACTGCCTTGAAAAGTTGATTCCATATTCCTTGAGGAAATATTTGTACATTGTATAGAATCAATAATTTTTAACATCAAGTGAAAAACTTGCCAATAAAGTCTTGGGCGGAAGAAGACCGACCACGTGAGAAACTAGTAGAAAAAGGATGTGAGATGCTTACCAATGCTGAGCTTTTAGCAATACTCATTGGATCGGGTAGTAGAAATCAAACAGCATTGAATCTTTGTCAGGAAATCCTTCAGGATGTAGGAGAGGATTTAGATAAATTGGGCCAACTCAATGTTCATGAATTGATGAAATATAAAGGTATCGGGAAAGCTAAAGCAGTTAGTATAGTTTCCGCTCTAGAAATTGGTCGAAGAAGAAAATCAAATTCTTCAGAATCAAAGACTCTTTTAAATAGTTCATATGCAATTTATGAATTTATATCACCCAAACTGAGGGATAAAACGGAAGAAGAATGTTGGATCATTTATTTGAACAGGGGCTTGAAGGTTATTGCTGATGAAAGAATTAGTCAGGGTGGTCGATCAAATGTTATAATTGATCCTAAAGTTGTATTTAAAAAAGCATTAGATCGAAAAGCCACATCAATAGTAATAGTTCATAATCATCCTTCGAATAATCTTAAACCGGGAAGGGAAGATATTATGGTGACGAATAAATTAATAGTGGTAGGCAAGAGTCTCGATTTACCTTTAATTGATCACTTGATTATCGGACAATCGAATTATTTCAGTTTTAGGGATGAAGGATTAATTCATTAGGATTATACCTTTTTCAAATACGGATAGCGTACCTTAAATTTTTAGTTTAAAGTATTTATTGATACTTTCAGCAATATCATGTCAAATAAGAAAAAGATCGATATAGGAATGTTAGGAAGGGTTCTTCAGTTGACCACTCCCTATCGGACTGCTTTTATTAGTTCCTGTGTATTGGCTGTTTTACTAGCACCTTTGGGTATAGCTAAACCCTATATGATCAATCTGATGGTTGATGATTATATTTTTCAAGGTGATATACCTGGCCTGATCAAGATGTCTATTATCTTGATTATCTTATTATTCATTACCGCTGGAACCAGATATGTATTCATATATATCACCAATCTAGTAGGTCAAAAAGTAATTAGAGATCTAAGGGTAAAAGTATTCAAGCATGTTACAGGCCTCAATTTATCTTATTTTGACAAAACAGCGGTAGGAACCTCAACCACTAGAACCATTAACGATATTGAGACGATAAATAATATATTTACTCAGGGAACAGTTACCATTATCGCTGATTTGCTGGGGATGATAGCGGTTTTGATTATCATGTTTATCACTTCAATACAACTCACCTTGATATGCTTAATCACCTTACCTTTTATGATCATAGCAGGATATATTTTCAAAGAGAAGGCCAAAGCTTCATTCCAGGTGGTTAGAAATCAAATTTCTAAAATGAATGCATTTTTAAATGAACGGATCACTGGGATGAAGATCGTACAGATATTCAATGCAGAGCACCAAGAGATGGAGAAATTTAAGATAATCAATCGTGAATATACCCAAGCCAATTTGAATACCAATACCTATTACGCAATTTTTTATCCTGTAGTGGAACTTATATCAGCTTTTACCCTAGCGTTAATGGTTTGGTGGGGAGCCCGGGGAGCTTTGCAAGGAGATGTAACCATTGGAGCTTTGGTGGCCTTTCCAATTTATATATCTATGTTATTTCGTCCGGTAAGATTGCTGGCAGATCGATTTAACACCTTACAGATGGGTCTGGTGGCAGCTGAACGTGTCTTTGGTCTACTGGATAGACAAGAGATCATACCAGATCAAGGAACACTGAAGAATCTAGCACTCAAAGGCGCTTTAGAATTTGAAAATGTATATTTTAGTTATGATGGGATAAAAGATGTATTAAAAGGTATCAATTTTAGCGTTAAACCAGGAACCACTTTGGCGGTGGTGGGAAGTACAGGGTCCGGTAAGACTACAATCATTAACTTAATCAATCGATTTTATAATATATCTAGAGGTCACATTCGCATTGATGGTCGCGATATCCAAACGTATGATCTCGGATTTCTAAGATCAAAAATTGCTATTGTACTGCAAGATGTATTTTTGTTCACGGGATCAGTATTTGATAATATTACCCTTCGAAATGAAAATATCACCCGGCAACGAGTCATTGCAGCATCCAAGATAATTGGAGCCGATACGTTTATTACCAAGTTACCTGGCGGGTATGATTTTATAGTTATGGAACGGGGAAATAATTTAAGCATGGGTCAACGTCAGTTAATATCATTTGTCCGGGCCCTTGTTTTTGATCCGGAAATATTGATCCTGGATGAGGCCACATCTTCTGTGGACACTGAAACGGAATCGGTCATACAGAATGCAATTGAAACCCTTATTAAAAGGAGAACCTCCATTATAATAGCTCATCGTTTATCCACTATACGTCATGCTGAGAAGATTATGGTTTTGGATCAGGGAAAAGTTGTAGAATTGGGTTCACATGAAGAGCTATTAAATATTGAGAACGGTCATTATCGAAATCTTTATGATCTTCAGTTTTCGGAGTTAATATCGGTCTAATAAAACAAAAGGTTTTAGAAAGGCCTATTTCTCAAGTGGATAAATTATCAAACTATCATATTTGCTGCCCGGTATGGAGCAAGTTAACGCTCGCTCGAAAAAACTTAATAAATTGCCCATCATTTTTGCCATTTGATCATGATCTTCCAGTTCATTTGCATTTTTTCCAAAGAGTAGATTGGCATACACATGTCCAAGGTTCTGTTCCTATTAAGAAATTTGTCATATAAATAACCATAATTTGAAATCTTGAATTAAATTGGAACCTTGATTTTTGGCTATAAATGGACTTTGTTCAGGTTTTGTCTAGGATTATTTTTTGAATAACTCTTTATTTTTAGGGCAAATTGGATATAAGTAGGGTATCATTTTAGCAGAGGTGCGTTCACCTCAATTGACATGAAAAGTGGGATTTTAAAATTAACTGAATTACAGTTAGATGTTTTAATTAGTTTTAAGGACAATCATTTATAATGAAGCAATACAAACTTTACATTAATGGAATATGGGTTGAAAGCACTGGGGGAACTACTGATCGCATATTAAATCCATCAGATGAAAGCCTTGTAGGTACAGTAGTAAATGGAACAGTTGAAGATGTGGAAAAGGCTTTGGAGTCAGCTCAACGAGCACAGAAATCGTGGCGCAGATTGCCAGCTCGTCAACGTGCGGAAATGCTAAAGTCATTCTCGAATGAGATTCAAAAAAATCGGGAATCGCTGGCTACTTTACTTACTATGGAACAAGGAAAACTATTTAAAGTAGCTCAATTTGAAGTGGATGTAACCTGTTCATTTATCGACTATGCTGCTGAATGGTCTAGGCATATAGAAGGAGATATCATTCAGTCAGACAATACCAACGAACAAATCTGGATTCATAAGGTACCCAAAGGCGTAGTGGTTGCAATCACAGCTTGGAATTTCCCTTTAGCCTTGGCAGGACGCAAATTGGGACCTGCTTTAGTTACTGGAAACACAGTAGTTTTAAAACCTACCCCGGAAGCACCGCTGGCCACATTGGAATTGTGCAATATTGCTCAGAAAGCAGGATTGCCGGATGGAGTAATTAATATGGTTACTGGTGGAGTTGATGTGGGCAGAGCATTGGTGGAAAGCCCGATAACAAAAATGGTTACCATGACTGGTAGCACGTCAACGGGACAAGCCATTTTTCGGTCCGCAGCGGAGAACTTGACACATGTACAATTAGAATTAGGAGGCAAAGCACCTTGTATCATCTTTGATGACGCAGACCTAGAACTAGCTGTCCATGGTGCGTTCCATTCGCGATTTGATAACTGTGGACAAGTGTGTACCTGCAATGAAAGGATGTATGTCCACGAAGACATTTATGAGGAGTTCATGTCAAGATTTATGGCCAAAGTAAGCGATATTAAGATAGGCGATCCCATGAAGGCAGATACTGATATTGGGCCAAAGACCAACTTAGCAGGCGTAGAGCATATGGAGAAATTAGTAGCCATCAGTCAACAGGAAGGAGCCACTGTACTGAGCGGAGGGAAACGGCCTGAAGGTCCTGATTTCGAAAAAGGTTATTGGTTTGAACCAACTGTTTTGACTGGTGTAAAACAAGAGATGACTATTGTGCATGAAGAGATTTTTGGCCCTGTATTGCCCGTGATTAAATTCACTTCTTTTGATGAAGTTATAAGATATGCAAATGATTCTGAATATGGTCTAGCAGCCATGATTTTCACCAATGATATGAATAAAATAATGCGACTGAGTGATGTATTAGAGTTTGGAGAAATCTATGTTAATCGCGGACATGGAGAACAACACCAAGGTTTCCACAACGGACTAAAATTGAGCGGGACTGGAGGTGAAGATGGTAAGTATGGACTGGATCAATATCTTGAAAAGAAAACCTCATATATCAAATTCAAAGCCTAAATGACTTTAAAGGTATCGAACGTCGAGATTCAATTATTTCAGGTGCCCCTTCCTGAAACTCTTTCAGATGCTAAGCATGGAGATCATACCCATTTTGAATTAATAACTGCAACCATCCGGCTGGAAGATGGGAGTGAAGGGACCGGTTATACCTATACCGGTGGGAAAGGGGGATATGCAATAAAAGCAATGATAGAACACGACTTAGCTCCTGCAATTTTGGGAATGGACGCATCTGATGTTGAAAGCATTTACGATTTTATGCTATGGCATATTCATTATGTAGGGCGGGGAGGTATTGCTTCTTTTGCTATTTCCGCCATTGACATTGCCCTATGGGACATTCGATGTAAAAAAACCGAAAAGCCCCTTTGGCAAATGGCTGGAGGAACTGGAAAAACATGCAAAGCCTATTGTGGAGGAATCGATTTGCAATTCCCACTGGATAAACTACTTAATAATATTGAAGGATATTTGGCGCGGGGATTCAGTGCAGTGAAAATTAAAATTGGTAAGGAAAGCTTGAAAGAAGATATTCAGCGCATTGAAGCAGTCCGGGAATTGATTGGTGATGACATTACTTTTATGGTTGATGCCAATTATTCTATGAATGTAGATAAAGCTATTGAAGCAGCTAAAGCTTTTGAACCTTATAATATTTTTTGGTTTGAAGAGCCCATTATTCCGGATAATTATAAGGGCTATGCTCAAATTGCAGATACGACAGGAATCCCATTAGCGATGGGTGAAAACCTGCACACTTTTGAGGAATTTGGTTATGCTTTTGAACAGGCTCAACTTTCATTTATTCAACCGGATGCTTCTAATTGTGGAGGAATAACAGGTTGGATTCGGGTAGCAGAATTATCCAAAAAATTTAATATCCCAGTTTGTTCTCATGGAATGCAAGAATTACATGTTAGTCTGGTTTCTGCCCGGCCTAATGCAGGATGGTTGGAGGTACATAGTTTTCCTATTGATGAATATACTATGCGTCCGCTTGTAGTTAATGATTTTAGGGCGGTGGCTCCGGATGCGCCTGGGATAGGTGTTGAATTTAATTGGAATAAACTCAAACAATATACAGTAGGAAATCAACAATTTGCGATCATATTTAAAAATTAAATTTCAGAGAATATAAGGTTTAAATGAAATCTGCAATAAACAACTTTGGAAGTCACAATGGTAAAAAAGTAGATCAATACGTGCTGGAAAATGATCTTGGTATGGTCGTGAGAATTATTAATTATGGCGCCACCATAACATCAATCACCGTACCTGATATCGAAAGTAGACATGTTGATTTAGTCTGTGGATTTGACACTATGGAAGGTTATTTATCGACGGTTTATCAACAGAATGCGCCTTACTTTGGCTGTACTGTGGGTAGATATGCTAGTCGTATCAAAGATGGTTCATTCTCAGTGAATGGAAAAAAATATCAGGTCGCATGTAATGATGGATCTAATCACCTCCATGGAGGTATCGTTGGTTTTAATAAACGCTTGTGGGAAGCGGACCTGTTGGATGATGGGGATCGGGTCGGTGTAAAAATGAGCCTTGTAAGTCCTCACCTGGAAGAAGGTCATCCAGGAAATTTAGTCGTAAGTGCAGTCTTTTCATCAGATAATAATAATACGCTGATCATAAGTTATGCAGCCAAAACAGATGAGGAGACCCCGGTTTCATTAACCAATCATTCCTATTTCAATTTATCAGGTTTTAAGAATAATATATTAGAACACAAAGCCATCGTGCTGGCCAGTAGCCACCTTAAGCCTGATGAAACAAATGTGCCTGTAGGCGAAGTCGAGTTATTAGAAGGGACTCCTGCTGACCTCAACAAAGAAGTGTACCTGAAAGATGCTTTACGTTCATTGGAAACTGGATTCGAGCATTACTTTTTATTTGATAAAGATCCTTGGAGTTTGGCAAAAGTAGCTGAGTTCACAGATGGGCAATCCATAGGAAATTGGAAGTAATGACGACTGAACCCGGCATGCTGTTTTATGCAGGCTATTTTACTTCAGATGAATTGAAAAGGGAATCGGGTGCTCAATTCGGTCGCTATCGTGGATTCTGTTGTGAGACAAATCGCTATCCAAATGGACCAAATATTCAGGGATCATTGGGATCTCTAACTTAAGCCTAATGAAACTTATGAAAGCACAACAATCCTTAAGTTCTCATTTTGATTGTACAAAATTGCAGCGCCAATTTTGGATAGGAATACTTCAAGAACACCTAAGCTGTTGAAATTTTATAGCTAGAATATCATAAACTAAATGATGTAATTATGATCGAAGGAATTATATGGGCCATTTTTGCAGGATTAATGCTGGGATTGTATGCATTGCCCGAAAAATTTACGAAAGCGTTCAAATTTGAAAATACGTGGGGTTTATTTTTCATGTTAACGATGTTCGTAGTACCCATCATTGCATCCTTGACATTGATAAAAGGTTTTGGTGATGTATTTGGATCGGTTTCCTCAGATATATTATTAAAAATGGCTGGAGCAAGTTTTCTTTGGGGAATTGGAGTAATGATGTGGGGCAAAGCCATTAATCATATCGGATTATCCCTGGGATTTTCCTTATTTATTGGAACGGTAATCTTGGTTGGATCAATAATTCCATTTTTCGTAGATGGCTTGCCCGAATCAAATGCCTTTCTGATCATAATGATTGGGATATTGATTGTGCTGGTCGGAGTGATTGTCAATGGTAAGGCAGGATTGATTCGTGAGAAGGATGAAAAAGCTTCGGCAGCCGAGGATGATTCTTCGGAAGAAAAAGGTTCTATGCTCACCGGAATTCTTATCGCGGTTATTGGTGGTTTACTCGCTACAGGATTTAGTTATGCAAATGCGGTTGGGCGGCCCTCACTGCACGAAGCAGCTCAGGCTGTGGGAAATGCAGAATGGGTTACAGCAGTAGCGGTCATGTTTCCCATTTTTATCAGTGGAGGTATCGTGATGACTATTTATTTTACTTGGCAACTTAGTCAAAAGAAAGCCTGGGGTGATTTCAAGACCCCTCATTTTGCCAAAAACCTTGGATTGATTTTAATTATGGCTGTCTTTCATTATGCAGCATCGGCACTATTTGCTTTTGCCGCTTTCAAGTTGGGAGCTGCAGGCAATACAGTGGGCTATGCCATCTTTAATACGGCATGTGTTGCAACAGCGATAGTAAGTGGTTTAATAACAAAAGAGTGGGTGAAGGCGAGCAATAGAGCTAGAAATTTTCTTTATGTTGGTTTGGGTTGTATGATTCTTGGGATCATCATCGTCGCCTTTGGAAATGGCATGACAGTCTCCTAAAGTTCATATTGTCCAGTTATACGTATCGAGTTTAATGAAAAAAAGCATTCTATACATTTCTGTTTTACTTTTAGTGACTTTGCTAACGCAATGTGTGAATGCAAGTAAACCTGAACACTTATTAAGGGTCAGTTTATGGGCTAATGAAGAGCACACCTGGTATAAGGCATTTTTACATTTTGGTGAGATCATTGAAGAAAGATCGAAGGGAAGGATGAAAGTAGAGGTGTATCCATCAGAACAATTGGCAAAGGAAATGGAATCCATCCGGCTTATTCAAGCAGAAGTCATTGAAATGACGGTTACTGCTTCTTTGTTGAGCAACTGGATCGAAATTGCTGCCTTCTGTGAAATGCCATTCCTCTTGCGTGATTCAGCCGATAAAGATGCGTTGATTAATGGTCCTTTAGGCGAGCGGATTCAAAAGGAAATTCTTGAAAGAACCGGTTTGAGGCCTGTAGCTCTATTTGAAAGAGGACCCAGACAATTGACTTCTAATCGGCCGATCAGGCATCCGGATGATTTAAAAGGGCTTATCATTCGTGTTCCAAGCGTACCATCCTTTGTTACTGCGTGGAGCGCCATGGGAGCAAAGCCAACACCTATGGCTTTTTCGGAAGTGTTCACTTCTCTACAACAGGGAACCATCGAAGCGCAAGAAAATCCTTTTGAACTCATCTTGAGCGTTGGATTTTCAGAGGTGCAAAAATATGTCAATATAACTGAACATGTAATGAGTTGGAGCTATCCGGTGATCGGTGAAAAACAATATCAAAAATTGCCGGATGACTTAAAGGAATTGCTGCTAGTAGCTGCCAAAGAAATGCAAGCTTACGAACGTCGATTATTTTTATCCAATGAGCATAAAGTAAAAGAGCAGTTGAAGCAAAAAGGAATGCAATTTATTGAAGTAGATAAAGATGCATTTAGCAAACAATGTGAAAACGCTATTTTTGAAAGCTTGTCTCCGGAGATGCAAATTGTGTATCAAGAATTTATGGATTCAAGATGAAGTACAAAAATTTATTTATACTTAACAATTTAAAAAGAGCGCTTGATCATAGCGGTTAGAACAATTTGAAAACAATAGAAAAAACCATATCGCGCATTTTGAAATACGGAACATTAGTCAGTTCGTATGGACTTGTTTGCAGTGTGCTGCTACAGATTTTTGCTCGTTTTTTTCTTGAGAATACACCACCCTGGACTGAAGAAGCTTCCAGATTATTCTTTATATATGCTACCTCTTTTGCTGCTGGGCTCGCATTAAAAAACAAGTATTACGTACATCTGGATTTATTTTATAATAAACTACCCAATAAATGGAAAAAATATTTAAATGTAATCATATCAATTCTTATCCTTGTCTTGTTTGGATTGATTACCTACTTTTCTCTTCTTTTCGTCGTTCAAGGGCATGCTGAATTTTCACCTAGCATGAAAATCAGAATGTCATTTGTCTTTTTTAGCATGTTTATCATGGCTGGCTCGATCAGCTATTATGCCCTACTAGATGTGTTAAGATCGCTAAAAAACTTTCGCATATGATTGGCATCGGCGTTCTAATATTCGTATTTGTAGTTTGTCTGGTACTGCGATTTCCAATTGCTTTTGCGTTGGGGCTATCCTGTTTGGCTTATATTGTTTTGAAAGGAATTCCACTGATAATTCTTCCCATGAAGATGTATTCGGGCATTGATGTTTTCGTGCTCTTGAGTGTACCGGGATTTATTCTTGCAGGAAATCTAATGAACCAGGGTGGACTTACCGCAAAGATTATAACTTTTTGTAATCACCTAATGGGACATGTACGAGGAGGGCTGGCCTTAGCTAATATTGGTGCTTCTATGTTGTTTGCAGGTATTTCCGGAACCGCCGTTTCAGACACAGCAAGTATTGGATCCGTGATGATTCCTGCTATGAAAAAGGAAGGATATGGGGATGGATTTTCATGTGCTATCACAGCAGCTTCTTCTACCGTTGGGCCTATAATTCCACCGAGCGTCCCTATGATTATTGCAGCAACACTTAGTGGTTTATCGGTAGGTAAGTTATTTCTAGCAGGTGCTATTCCTGGATTTTTACTGGGTGGAGGTCTAATGGGTGTCGCTTACTTTATTTCCGTTAGAGAAAATTACCCCAAACATCCAAGAAAAAATTTCACTCAGGTAGCCAAGTCATTTGTGGATACCTTTTGGGCTTTACTTATGACTTTTATCATCCTTTTCGGAATTGTAGGAGGTATTTTTACCCCGACCGAGGCTTCAATTATTGCCGTGGTTTACGCATTGATTATTGGAATATTTGTTTATAGAAAACTGAACTTCCTAAACATTCAGGTGGTTATTCTCGACTCAATGAAAACGTCAGCATCCCTGATGGTATTAATTGGATTTGCCAATCTCTTTGGTTGGATATTGATCACAGAGCGTCTTCCTCAGTGGGTATCCAGTGAAATATTAGCATTTACCACGAACAAATACCTGGTGCTATTGCTGATAAATATCTTGTTAATATTTGTAGGAACATTCATGGAGACGATAGCCGCTTTATTGATTTTATTCCCGATACTCCTTAAGGTGGCGATGACGGTTGGAGTGGATCCGATCCATTTTGCGGTGATAGCGGTGTTGAATTTAATCATAGGATTGACAACCCCTCCCGTTGGGGTTTGCTTGTTTGTCGCGTCCAGTATTGGAAAGATTTCTATAGGGAAAGTAAGCAAAGCGAGTATACCTTTTTTAATGGTGAGTTTGATAGTGCTCACGTTAGTTACTTTATTTCCTGAATTGTCATTGTTTTTGCCAAGACTTTTTATGGACTAGAAAAAACATCGTTTAATAGGATTAATAGGTCAAAAGAAAAACTATAAAACTGTAAATAATTAAACAAAATATTAAATATGCAAATACATAGTAATCACATTCCTTTCAGCTCGAGTTTATCATGGGTACTATTTCTAATTCTGATGATAAATATTGCTGGATGCGATTTATCAGTAAATCACGAAATAAATGGTAGTACGAATGAATATTCTGAGCAGGATTTCGATCGTCTGGGCATTACCAATAAGGATAAATTAAGTACTGCTTCAAAGCGAGCATTGGCTTGGCCTAAAGTAGGTAATGAATGGTTTGGCGAGTTTAAAGTTTTTGACTTAAAAGGCGACTTAGCTTACGAAGAAGGTGTAGTAAGAAGGGATCCAAGCGCGGTGATTCAGGTTAATGGCCAGTACTTTGTATGGTATTCAAGAGGAACCGGACCAACTCAAGGTTTTGCCGGAGATATTGAAAACGAGAAAGTGTTTCCCTGGGATCGATGTGATATCTGGTATGCTACTTCCGATGATGGATGGACCTGGAAAGAGGAAGGTTTGGCGGTAGGGAGAGGTCCAAAGGGAGCCTATGATGATCGATCCGTTTTTACAACGGAAATACTGGTCCATCAGGGTAAATACTACCTAACCTATCAAACGGTGAAATCGCCTTACGTGGTCCGCGTAAAAAATCAAATTGGTCTGGCCTGGGCAGATTCTCCACATGGCCCTTGGACAAAAAGTGATGAACCAATTCTCAGCCCAGCTGATAATGGTATTTGGAAAGGCGAGGAAGACAATCGCTTTAATGTAGTTAAAAAAGGAGATTTTGACAGTCATAAAGTGCATGATCCTTGCTTATTATTTTATAGGAATAAATTCTATTTATATTACAAAGGGGAGCAAATGGGTGAAGAGATTACGTTTGGTGGTCGTCAAATTCGGCATGGACTAGCCATCGCAGACAATCCATTAGGACCCTACATCAAATCTCCCTATAATCCAATTTCCAACAGCGGACATGAGATTTGCGTATGGAATTACAATAGTGGTATTGCTTCTTTAATTACCACCGACGGACCCGAAAAAAATACCATACAATGGGCACCTGACGGTATTAATTTTGAGATTAAATCGGTCATTAAGGGTGCACCTCATGCGATCGGACTTAATCGCAGTCTAGATGCTGAAAGTGAACCATTCGCTGCTTTTGAATGGGGGCTCACTCATCAATATAAATCCCATGATTATCAATACATTCGTCGTTTTGAGGGAACACGACGAACGACTCATGTAGCCAAAGGAGAAAGTAAGGGTAAATAAATTTTAATCAAAAAGAGACATTATTCAGATCAGCATATGGCTATAAAATATTAAGTTTTTAGCCAGATCTAAACTTCATTTTTGGCTGACGAAATAACTTCTAGTGCCAACATAAGTGCATGGGTACCTTTCCTACCGTGTCCTTGCGCTTTCACCGCAAGATAAATTTGTTTGACCAGTGCCAGGCCCGGCAGGGCTAGTTGCATTCTTTCTGCTTCTTGAAGAGCTATTGCCATATCTTTAAGAAAATGGTCAACATAAAATCCTGGATCAAAATTTCGCTTCACAATTCTTGGGGCCAGGTTATCGAGGGTCCAACATTGAGCTGCTCCACCACTGATTGATTGAAGCATTGTGGACATGTCAAGTCCGGCTTTTTGACAATAAACCAATGCTTCACATACACCAATCATTGTTCCAGCAATGGTGATTTGATTGCACATTTTGGTATGTTGTCCAGAGCCTGGGGGGCCTTGGTGGATGATGTTTTCTCCCATAATCTCAAAGAAAGGCATAACTTCATGAAGGGGGTTAGCAGCTCCACCAACCATAATTGAAAGTTTCCCACTTTTTGCACCAACATCTCCACCAGAAACAGGTGCATCTATTGACCAGGCCCCTTTTGACTTTGCTGCTTCAGCAATTTCAACCGCAAGGCTGGGCTCAGTAGTAGTCATATCAATAAGGATAGATCCTTTTTTCACAACTCCAAGAATTCCATCATTGCCAAAATAAACTTCCTTGACATCTTGGGGAAATCCAACTATGGTAAATATTAGGGAAGATTTTTCAGCTACTTCCTTCGGACTATTTGCCCAAATGGCCCCCTTATCAAGTAGGGCCTGAGCTTTTTGTGGACTCCGATTATGAATAATGCATGTATATCCTTCGTTCATAATTCGATTTACCATAGATGCGCCCATCACACCGGTGCCAATCCAACCAACTATGATTTCTTTGTTTTCTTCTGAATTCATATATGTTTATATTAAAAAATTAAGATAAGGAAAGTATTTGTGGAAGATGCAATTTAGGTTTGAATTATAAGTTGAATGCAACGATGGATAAACCATCCATGTCTGTATTAATTACTTTGACAGATGCCTTATTTAGCTCAACAGATTCAGGCTTTTCATCGACTGTTTCTTATGAGCTACATTAAGCTTCCAACCACTTCAGGCAAACAGGTGATTTAAGATGATATTCTATAAGCTTAATTAAGCTACCATTGAATTCATCGACTTTAAAGACAACAAGGTTATCTGAATCTTGGTTAGCCACAAGTAACCACCTACCATCTGGACTGAGGATAAATTCACGAGGGGTGGTGCCTCCTGTTAATTGTTGGCCAACAAATCTTAGTAAGCCACTTTTTGGCTCAAAACTTAAAATAGCAAGGCTATTATTATCCCGATTACCGGTGTAAACAAATCGCCCTGAGGGGTGCACTCGGATAGCAGATCCAGCTGATTCCGTTGAATCTGAATCTTGGAAAGTGTCAAAGGTTGATTGTGCGATCCACTGATTATTTATCTTTTTAAGAATAGTAATATTGCCGGTCAGCTCATTTAGAACAAAAGCATGCTGTAGATTGGGATGGTAGGCGATATGACGTGGTCCATTGCCCGCTGGTATTTTGATCGTATACTTAAGATCTAATTGTTCTTTACTGGAATCCAATTCATAAATAAGGATTGCATCCATTCCTAAATCACAGATGGCCACATTCCCCGATGAGTCCGGAGCAATCATATGGGCATGGGCATGCTCCTGTCGATTTAGATTTATACTTTTTCCTTGATGTTGAACGACAAAGGATGCATCAAGTAAGCTACCATTTGAAGAAATCGGATAGGTAATAATATGTGCTGTTTCATAACAAGCTACTCCTACCAAGTTAGAGTTGATAAATTCAAGATGGCATGGTAACCCACCTGGGATCGATTTTGAATTGATCAATTCCAGCGAATGATCTTTACCTATATGGAATGCATTAATCATTGGAAACTTTCCATTGAACACTTCTTCAACTGTATATAATAGTTTTTTACTTCGGTGAACACATAAGTAACTAGGATTGCGGACATAAGTGATTTGATGTAACGTTAATGTACCAGTTTCCTGGTTGAAACCAAATGCGTAAATACCATCACCATGCCCACCAAAATCCTCAGTAATCATCTCTGTGTACGAGCCAACGAAAAGTATCATATTATTCCTGACTGTTTTTGACAATGAAAATCCTTTTCAACTTAGTTATCGGCTCTGTAAAGGATTGGAAAGAATTTTCCACGAATCTCTTCACCAGGTGGAATCGGTGGGATACGAGCCAAAAGTTCTTTGTCAGTATCCGATTTGGTTCCATCACCAAAAACATTTATTACAAATGCTCTTCTTGGTTGGTCTGAATTATTTTCAAACGAACCATGTACTAATAAGGGATGATGAAAAGATCCATAACCTTTTTGCATTTCTATGGGTACTGGTTGTTTTAGCATCGCCGCTTGTTCTTCATTCAAGAAATGAATCAGTCCTTCCATTTCACCAGTTAAAGCGGGCTTATCTAGTAGTCCCCAATGATGACTACCAGGAATATATTGAAGGCAACCATTTTTTTCTGAGGAGTCATCAAGACCAACCCAGGCCGTGAGGTGTTGCATTGGTTTAGTTCGTACCCAGAAAGAATAGTCTTGATGCCAAGCAACTACACCGCCGTGTTTAGCTGGTTTGCAAAATAGTTGATCATGCCAGAAACGAACACTTTTATTTCCTAATAACTGGTAAGCCGCCATCACAAATGCTGGATTCCAGAGAACATCATGAAACCCAGGC
This sequence comes from Lewinellaceae bacterium, assembly GCA_024639065.1. Classification (GTDB taxonomy): domain Bacteria; phylum Bacteroidota; class Bacteroidia; order Chitinophagales; family Saprospiraceae; genus JAHEJC01. Next base: position 20,357 of record JAHEJC010000008.1, read on the forward strand.
GTCATTCTCCAATGACCCAACGAATGAAAAATAATTCGGTCTGGATCTTCTGATTGATTTGAATGGAATTCATACAACAAATCATGCTTGGAATTTGAAGGATCCATGATCGTAATTAATTCTTCATTCAATTGATCTACCTGATCTTCCTCTAGAAGTTTAATATTTGAAACATAACCGTAGGTTTTAAAATGATTTAATTGATCATCCGATAAACAGTATTTAGCCCATTCACTTTTGTTTTTAGGCCAGGTAAACATTTTTGAAACAAGCTTATTATAATCTGCGAGGTCTCGATTTAAGGTCATATTAGCTGATTATTTTGATGCCTTTTGAATTAGTTATTTAAATCTAATAAATTATGTATAAATGGTTAGGGCGAATTGATTTATCTAAATATTATTAAGATGAATCAATCACTCGCATTGTTTCGGACTCAATAATAAAACATAATCAATTTCTCTTGGTGCATAATTGTTTCTAATTGCCAATTCAATGATTTAAAATTTAAAATATTAAATCAATACCTGACTTGTTTGTTATCGAAGGGTACACAATCTACCTCTAAGAAGGTAAATTAAAGATAAGCTCTAAATAGTTGAATTTTTTATCCCACAAGAAGGACCGTAATCAGATCTTACCTAACTTAGCCTTAGATTACCAATTCTATGCATAGAAATTAATAACTGAATGAAAACAACGCAATATGAAGGAAACCAGACCTTCTCGATAAAGAATAAAGAAATTCAACCTCCGAAACATGGAGAAGTTCGGATTAAGGTAGCTTTTTGTGGAGTCTGCGGTACGGATGTACATATCTATCATGGAATGATGGATAAGCGTGTTGATATACCACTAACCATAGGCCATGAAATGTCCGGTATTATCGATGCGATTGGTGAAGGCGTCGAAGAGTTTTCGACCGGTGATAAAGTGGTGGTCCGACCGCTGGATAATCGGGGGGAGAAGCCTTCAGATAAAGGCTATAGCCACATTTGTAAGGACCTTAAATTCATAGGAATTGACAGTCCCGGAGCTATGCAACAATATTGGAATGTTCCGGATTTTACCTTGCATAAACTACCAGCGGATACAGATTTAAAACTCGCCTCTTTAGTAGAACCATTGTCAGTAGCCTGCCACGATGTGCGAATGGCAGGGTTAAAGGAAGGAGAACAAGTAGTCGTATTGGGAGGCGGCCCCATAGGGTTATTGGTCGCATTAGTAGCTCGAGATAAAGGAGCTAATGTTTTTATTTCCGAAGTGAATCAAACCCGAGTTCAATTTGCTCGAGGCTTAGGTTTTACCGTAATAAATCCTAACGAATCAGACTTAGTTGGATTCATTGATGAAAAGACCCATGGTTATATGGCTGATGTTGTTTTCGAGGTAGCCGGGGTCCAACCAGCTTTGGATGTTATGACAGCGGTTGCCGGTATCAGAGGACGTATTGTAATGGTCGCGATTCATGGACAACCTAAGGAAGTGAATTTATTTCAATTCTTCTGGAAGGAACTACAGCTTATAGGAGCACGTGTTTATGAAAAAGAAGATTATGAAGAAGCAATTGCCTTAATTACAGCCAACAAACTTCCATTTGAAAGCATAATCACAGCTGTTGAGCCTTTAGAAAATATTCAGAAGGTATTTGAAAATATTGATAAAAACCCGGATGGTATGAAGGTAATATTAGATTGCCAAAGTTAAGAGGAGCTTGCTTAATTAACAGAACAAAAAAATTTTTAAAAATTTAGAGGATAAATATGTGTGTACTAGATCAATTTAAGCTTGATGGTAAATTGGCCATCGTTACAGGATGTAAAAGAGGTATTGGTAAGGCTATGGCCATTGGTCTTGCTGAAGCAGGAGCGGATATTATTGGCGTCTCAGCTTCCCTGGAGTTAACCGGAAGTGATGTGGAAAATGCAGTTAGTAGTTTAGGAAGAAATTTTACGGCTTATCAATGTGACTTTTCTGACCGAAGTGCACTTTATAATTTTATTGCTCAGGTTAAGGAAAAACATAGGCCAATTGACATATTAGTAAACAATGCTGGATCTATCCTTAGAGCGCCTGCTGCGGAACATTCGGATGAATATTGGGATAAAATTGTTGAAGTGAACCAAAACGCCCAGTTTATACTATCTAGAGAATTTGGGAAGGACATGATCGACCGAGCTTATGGTAAGATCATTTTTACAGCTTCCTTACTTACCTTTCAAGGAGGCATTACGGTTCCGGGATACGCCGCCAGTAAAGGAGCTATTGGCCAGTTAACCATGGCACTTTCCAATGAATGGGCTGGGAAAGGAGTAAATGTTAACGCCATCGCACCTGGTTACATTGCTACTGATAATACAGCTGCACTTCGTGAAAATAAAAAAAGGAAGGCTTCCATCTTGGAAAGAATTCCAATAGGAAGATGGGGAACTCCTGATGATTTTAAAGGGCCTACCGTGTTTCTTGCTTCTAAAGCTTCAGATTACATGTCAGGAGCTATTGTTTTGGTAGATGGTGGTTGGATGGGTAGATAAGAAGTCGATTTGGATTTAGCCATTGGCGATAAAAAGAATTATTCATTGCGATTCCTTCTTTGCATGGCAGCATCCATTTGTAAAATGTCAGCCTAACTTGTAGCAGGTAAGCACAGCATTTAATCCATAAATTTTTGTTTGCATTTGTTTGCTTAAAACATTAGGACACTCCAAATTACCCATTTATACATAGTTAAGAAAAATATGTGAGTTTGACCATTTAGAAATAGATAGAAGAAGTTGTCTAGGCAAGAGGTTTTGATTAATTTTCAATCCATAAAATATGAGAAATGAAGAATCGAAAGATAATATTAAATGAAGAAGAAATACCCACTCACTGGTATAATATTGTAGCGGATATGGCTAATAAGCCCCTTCCCCCTTTACATCCAGGAACCAGAGAGCCGATCGGCCCGGAGGCATTAGCTCCACTTTTTCCAATGGAATTGATCAAACAAGAAGTGAGTGCGGAAAAATGGATCGAAATTCCGGAACAAGTTAGGGATACGTATAAAATCTGGAGACCCACCCCAATGTATCGAGCAACTGCTTTAGAAGCGGCATTGGACACCCCAGCTAAAATATATTATAAGTATGAAGGAGTAAGCCCGGCAGGATCGCACAAGCCCAATACGGCTGTAGCGCAGGCCTATTATAATAAGCAAGAAGGTGTGAAAAGAATCACTACAGAAACCGGTGCTGGTCAATGGGGTAGTGCTTTGAGTTTTGCTTGCAATATTTTTGATATAGAATGTGAGGTTTACATGGTAAAAATAAGTTATCATCAAAAACCATATCGTAAAACTTTAATGAACACCTGGGGAGCGGAAGTATTTGCTTCACCTACCAATCGAACGGAAGCAGGTAAAAAGATTTTAGCCGAAGACCCTGATAGTCCTGGTTCTCTAGGAATAGCCATATCTGAAGCTATAGAAAGAGCTGCCTCGGACGAACATACCAAGTACGCATTAGGTAGTGTACTCAATCACGTATTGATGCATCAGACCGTAATTGGACAAGAAGCCGTGAAACAAATGGATAAGGCTGGAGATTTACCAGACATAGTTATTGCTCCATTCGGAGGCGGTTCAAATTTTGCAGGAATTAGTTTCCCTTTCTTAAGGATGAACCTGGAAGAAGGAAAGAATATTCGTTGTATAGCATCCGAACCATCTTCTTGTCCTAAACTGACCAGGGGTGTATTTAGGTACGATTTCGGAGATACGGTAGGAATGACTCCATTATTACCTATGTACACATTGGGTCATAATTTTGTTCCTGCTCCTATCCATGCAGGGGGACTTAGATATCATGGAGCGGGTGTAGTTGTAAGTCAGTTATTGAAAGATAATTTAATTGAAGCGGTTGCTCACGATCAATTGGAATGTTTTGAGGCCGGGATTTTGTTTACTAAAACTGAAGGAATAGTTCCTGCACCAGAAACTACACATGCAATAGCCACAGCAATAAGAGAAGCTAATCGTTGCAAGGAAGAAGGTAAAGCAGAAACTATATTAATCCATCTTTGTGGACATGGTTATTTCGACCTTAAAGCTTATGATGATTATTTGTCAGGTAAATTGCATAAGCATGAAGTCACCAAAGAAGCGATTGAAGCGAGTTTGGCAAAACTGGATACCCCAATAATTGAATAGGGATTTTCTATCGATTGGAAGACGCAACGGAGTATAGTAAAATAGGCAAGGAGACTTTACGTAGATCAATTTTAATTATTTAATGGTAGAAATGATTGATTAATCTAAATTCAATAATCATTTTACCGATTCCTGTGTTGAAACAATTAGATTGATGTATCTTAATAATTAGAATCATGAGTCAATTGAAATTCAATACAAATTTTTGGGTGGGCATAATCATCATGATTATGGTGATGATTGGTCTCTTTTATGTAGCTCGAGGAATATTTACATTACTTGCCTGGGCAGCACCTGTTTTGTTAATCTTAACCTTAATAATTCGACACCAGGTAATTCTTTCCTATGGTAAGATGGTGCTCAACTTATTAAAGAAGAATCCACTAATGGGCGTTGTCGCTATTATTTTGACTATTATCGGTTTTCCCATTGTGGCATTTGCACTTTTTGGAAAAGCATTATTGGACCGAAAAATAGATAAGCTTGGTGATTTGCGAGAGGAGGCTTATAAGGATGAATTTGTTGAATATGAAGAGCTTGAAGATGACTCTTTACAACTACCTGATATGGAAAAACCTGCCAGGAGTGACTATGATGATCTTTTATCTGACCAATAATTAGATTTACAAAATTCATTAGGAAAGATAATTTCATATTTGTTGAAACATTAGGGATTTTTCCATGGCTATTTTCGTGCTCGTGATTTTATTTTTTTTCTATAGCCTAACCATTATTAAGGTAATTTTATCCTGGAAAGGAGTCCTTAAAAAAGAAATTAAATCCAATACTAAACTCTACGTTTCTATAATCATTCCAGTTCGTAACGAATTCGACAATATCAGCTACTGCATCGAATCAATTTTGGATCAATCCTATCAAAACTTTGAAGTTATCGTGGTTGATGATCATTCCGTTGATTATTCTATGGACAGGGTTAAGTATTTCAATGATCCTCGTATCCATTTATTAAATTGTCCAAAGAACCAACATGGGAAAAAAGCAGCTCTTATGTACGGGATTGATCATGCTCAATATACTTGGATTGTTACCATTGATGCTGATACTGTTTTTCAACCACTATGGTTAGAGAATATGATGAAATATTCCAACCAATATGATTGTTTAGTTGGACCCGTAAAGCTCCAAGCGGATTCAAAGTTATTGTCGCAATTCCAAATGTGGGATTTTATGGCATTACAGGGATTTACCAAAGCAGGTATCGATCGCAGAAAGTATTTTATGGCCAATGGAGCCAATTTAGCTTTTAAGAAAGCATGGTTCTCAAAGGTCGGTGGTTATGAGGGGAATACACATATTGCGTCTGGTGACGACTATTTTTTACTTGAAAAATTTAGAAGAATGGACTCATCAAAAATTATGTATGTACCTAGTAGAGAATCCATTGGATTATCCAAGCCGATGGTCAATGTCAAAGATTTTTATGCTCAGCGCATGCGGTGGGGTGGTAAAATGAAACATTTAGGAATTAATTATATGGGCTTATTATTGATATTTATATGGATCATAAATGTTCTTTGGTGTACATTAGTGCTTAGGGCAATTTTTATTACTCCGTTCTCAAACATAGAACTAGCTCTGATTATTATTAAAATGGCTGTGGATTATTTATTATTAAGCAGTGTAGGATCTTTTTTTAAAGAGCGCCTATCTCCATTGAGTTACCCCTTTCTTTCTTTTTTTCATGCTTTTTATATGGCCCTGGCAGGTTTGATGAGTGTCGTGTCCCTACCAATTAAATGGAAAAATAGGGCGGTTTAAGAAAATAAATGGACATGAAACGGTTCCTTAAAGCACTCCAGTAATCATACTAATATTTACCCCTGATTTCCGTTCTTTCAAAGGACTGGTCAAGAGAGGTATTTGTACTAAGCAAGATTATGATAAACATTCGTGACAACACCGTCTTGTTCAATCAGTTCAACAAGTTCAAGGACCTCATCAATTTGCTCTTCGGTAAGCTCCTTGGTATGATTGGGACTCGTTCTAGATCGGACTTTTCTATTTGAATCTCTTGGGCTTCTAATGCATCCTACATAGTGCCAAAGTTTTCAAATGCCACATAGACCTTGTAGAAATTACCTTCTTCTTCTGTTACTTTTTCAATACTTTCAAGACCATGATCTATATACTCTAACTCAGAACCTTCAATATTTTCTAGCTTTATGAAGAAGACTCCTTTTCGATCGAAAATAAAATCATGCATTCCATTGGTGCCTAATGAGCCTCCTTTTTTTCTAAAATAGATCTTACATTAGCTACAGTTCTAATTGGATTATCCGTTGCTCCTTCAACAACTACTGCAACCCCATGCATGGCCATGCCTTCATAACAGGTCATTTCATAATTGCTCGTATCCTTATCGGAAGCTTTCTTTATGGCAGCTTCAATTTTATCCTTAGGCATCTGAACTCCTTTGGCATTTTGAATCGCCCGTTTTAATAATACATTGGTATCTGGATCCGGTCCGCCTTGTTTGACGGCGACCGTAATCTGCTTACTGGATTTTGAAAATTCTTTTGCCATTTTATCCCACCTGGCAAACTTGATGGCTTTTCGATATTCAAATGCACGTCCCATTTATTACGCTAATTTTCTAAAAATGCAAATAAGAAAATATATTGTTATTTGGTATATATTGATAGGAAATGGATTGAAGGAGTGTAAATTTATCTAGCTTTCAAAAATTATGTCTTAATAATTCCTATAATAATCAATGAGATAACTGGTGAGCTGGCTGAATATGGGTTTAGTAAATTCAATAAATAGATCCTGTGGAGGAGGATCAGGTAATCGACTCCTTCGCTTAATAAGTTTCCTATCATCACTTTGCAATGCTCTTTCATCACCATTATAAAATCCCCAAAGATCCGTATACTCAAAAGTTCCGGGAAATTTACGCTGGGCCAGGATCGTCGCGTTTTGTCCGTCCCTGATATTGGCATTGAGGACCCCACTTGATCGAATAGTTCTTCTAAACTGATGTACCTCTGCCCTGACGGTGGCATAGGTATAAACTGTGGAATCACCTATGGTTGCCTTGCCAACCTTTACACTGTCCTTACTTCGATTGATTACGGTTTCTTTCTCATAACCTTGTCCAACAATGAAATCATCAAAGACAAATTCCAATATATGTTGAGGTTTTTGTTCAACTCTTTTTTGTTCTCTACTGGAGATAAATTGTATAAATGGATTATTAGTTTCATTTTTTAAAAACTCCATGATCTGGCTTTCGAAAAATTGATTGCTCAACTTAAAGGTTCTGGAGTGCATAGGAATTGGTTTAACTTCTACGAACAAAGTGGCCAATTCTTGAGCCTTATACATGAGATCTTCGGCATCACTGCGTTGGGGGTCTAGTTCGTATACTCTTTCGAAATGGCCATAAGCCAATTTAGCATTTTCACGATACCCTTTAGCCAATTCATCTTTTCCGAGTCTAAAACGACTCTTGATGACTTCATTTTTAGCTGACTCTTGATCAACGCCATATTCCTGTGGATTGATAACGCCCCTCGCTCCGGGAGTGCGTTGAGCTTCCAAATATATATCCTGTAGTGTTGTGTACATAGACAGGATTTCTTCCCAACGCATTGGATCGGAATTTGATTTTAAACTTGCGATTCTGCTCTTATAAAAATTTGCCAGAGAAGGGTAGGCTTCTTGTAACGCTTCCTTCGCACGATTGTTATTGGGAGACTTCTTAAGTCTTTCTAATGAACTATAAACGGCTTCTTCGTAATTACCTTGTTTAAATGCTTTTTTACCTGATTTGCATCCCGGTATGATAATCAGACCAACAAGTAGCAAAATGGATAGAGGAAGTAATTTTTTCATGTCGATTGGGGATTTATTGACCAGATAAATATAAATACTTGTAGCGTATCCATGAAAAGTTTTTTCAATCAGAATTGCCAATGGATTAAAATTGATTAATCCTTTAATCAAACTAATTCAAATATTTATTCCATAAAATGCCACTTAAACCGACCAAATGTTGATCAATCCGTAGGGAACAAATTGGCGTCCAATCCAGGGATTACTTTTAAAGCATTCTTATAATACAGCTTCTTCAAAATTTCATCGGGTAACCCCAATCCGTACATTCTCCAAAAGGCATGGTACTTTTTGTAATAAGGAAAATACTCATCTTCCGTTTCCAAAACTCTGAAATAAGTATAGTATTCTTCTGGATTGTAAGCATCTTTTCCAAAAAGAATCCGGTCTTGATATTTTTCAAAAAATTCATTTGCTCTTTTTGGTTGTCTTCCCAGTTCTGCGATGACCGCTCCAATTTCAGTATACATATTAGGATACAGTTCCATAATCTCGCTCAGCTTGTCCAGGTTATTTGCGTACCATCCCATGTGCGCATTAATAAAAGTGGTATTGGGATGTTTTCTGAAGATATCGTGTTGTTCATCAATAATATCTTGCCAGCTATAATCAGCGTTATATTGATATCTTCTTGATCTTAGTTTTAATTCCAACCAACGTTCATTGTTTGCATCTCGTTTATCCCAGAAAGACGCGGGATCAGCGCTATGTATTAATATTGGAATCCCTAGTTCACCACATACTTCCCAAACAGGATCTATTCGGGGATCATTTATTTTGATACGATTACCGGAAGAATCCAAATTAGACATGCCCTGACTCTTATAGATCTTTAGGCCGCGGGCTCCATTTTTGTAATCGTTCTTTAATTGTTTTACCGTGTTTTCTGCCCAATCGGGGTCATCAATACTGCGTAATTCGATATTTGCAAAAACTACAAATCGTCCCGGCACATATGCTTTCGAACTGTCTACATTTCCTTGCAATCTTTCTCCTGTGCCACCACTTAGATTAATGAGGGCCATCATGTTAAGATCATCCATTTCACTTTTGAGTTTATCAAAATAAGCTTTATCTCTTCCACGCCAATGATGACTATGGACATCTACAAATGGATACTTTGATCTGGTCACTGGATTCTCCGGAACAACTAGAGTGGAGATTGGATTATATTCTTCAAATCCCATCTCCAGTGTATCAGGATTATCCTGTGAATAAATATTTAAAAATAGACAGGTTGTAAAAAAAAAGGCAAGGATATTTTTCATCTTAGGTTTTTTCTTTTTGTGCCGCTAATTTAATTCGATTTTGTGCTATCTAATTCTTTGCTATGGGTTAAAGATATGTTAATACAAAAAACGATCCATCACTTTTTGGTTGTTAATTTCCAATATCAATTTATTGACTCGATTCGTAAACCCGACCGCTCCAAAGGATTTATGCTCATTAAAAGAATAAGTAGTTCTTCATTCAATTTAGGAAAATCAGTAGTGATATTTTTTATCAAGGTAACAGCGAAAGCTCTTATAGCATCGGTTCCAGTATATTTTGCACTTTTTGATAACACAAATCAAATAATTTTCCAGAAATTGATTCTATTACTTTTAAATATTGAAAAATGCGCAATGCGTTTCTGACGGGTGAATTAGGTGGAGGATTTTGTATTGAAATAAATAAAACATCTTGGCATTGATTCAATAAATTTGGGCTTTTTGATGAAATTAGCGTTAATGGATCAGCAGCTCGTTGGCAGATTCGAAGATTTTCTGAATAAAAACATTCCATGAACTCTTTTATAATTTCTGGATTATGTAACGCAACGTTATGGAACGTTTTGTCTGAGTCTTTTCGATAATGGTAAACCTAGTGGTCCTGCATCTTCATCGACTTAAATGTAGTAGATTTGTTGGAGAAACAAATAACAAATTGAAAACATATAGTTTTTATTATATATAATTCTTAAATATGTGTACAAGGTTGTACTTTTGGTTTTCACTTAATAATAGCAATTTTTCATAAGTTATAGGTTATGCCGGATTTTGTTCATTTACACTGCCATACTCAATTTTCACTATTAGATGGTGCATCCGAAATAGGTGGAATGATGGCCAAGGCGGCGCTGGATGAACAAAAAGCAGTCGCTCTTACCGATCATGGAAATATGTTCGGTGCATTTAAATTTGTTGCAGAAGCCAATAAACATGGCGTCAAACCAATAGTGGGATGCGAGTTTTATTTGGTGGAAGATCGTCATAAACAATCTTTTCTAAAATCTAAAGGGGAAAAAGACAAAAGGTATCACCAATTAATGCTTGCCAAAAATCGAGCGGGCTACACGAATTTGTCTAAATTATGTTCGCTGGGTTTTATTGAGGGGATGTACAGTAAATTTCCTCGGATTGATAAAGAATTAATAATTAAGTATCACGAAGGCCTGATTGCAACGAGTTGTTGCATAGGTGCCGAAGTCCCTCAAACTATCCTTTCGGGAAATGTTGAAAAAGCAGAGGAGAAGCTCAAGTGGTGGATAGATTTATTTGGTGAAGACTATTACATTGAGTTGCAAAGACACGTTGGTTTGGAAAATATTGATGGTACTGGAATGAGCCAGGAGGATGTCAATCAAGTATTATTAGGATTTGCAGAGAAATATCAACTCAAAGTAATAGCAACTAATGATTCTCATTACCTGGAAGAAGACGATTGGAAAGCGCATGATATTCTCTTGTGTGTAAATACTGGATCCAAAATTGAGGACATGGACCGGTTTAAGTTTCCAAGTTCGGATTTTTATTTTAAGACTAAACAGGAAATGTCTCAGCTTTTTAGCGACGTTCCTTTTGCCTTAGACAATACCTTGGATATATATGATAAGGTCGATCCATTTGAATTGAAAAGAGATATTTTACTTCCCAACTTTCCGCTTCCAGCAGGATTTACTACGCAGTCAGATTACCTTCGACACTTGGTTTATGAAGGGGCAAAACATCGATACCCTGAGATCAGTGAGCATGTCCGGGAGCGGCTTGATCTGGAATTGTCTATCATAAAAAATATGGGTTTTGACGGATACTTTCTGGTTGTACAGGATTTCATCAAAGCTGCTAGAGAAATGGGTGTCAGTGTAGGTCCAGGCAGAGGTTCTGCCGCGGGTTCAGCGGTGGCTTATTGCCTCACCATAACTAACATTGACCCAATAGCGTACAATTTACTTTTTGAAAGATTTTTGAATCCGGAAAGGATTTCCATGCCAGATATTGATATAGATTTTGACGATGAAGGGCGCCAGCAAGTCATTGATTGGGTGGTAGACAAGTACGGAAGAAATCAAGTTGCTCAAATAATAACTTTTGGAACCATGGCTGCGAGGTCATCGATAAGAGATGTAGGCCGGGTTATGGATCTCCCTTTGAGTGATACAGACCGCATAGCAAAACTGGTGCCTGGAAGGCCAGGAACGAAATTGAATTACATATTAAATACACCCCTTAAGGATCAAAAAAATGATTGGCAAGCCACGGAGTATAATAATATCAAAAAACTCAGCGATGTCCAAGAACAAAAATCATTATCTGGTGAAGTTATACAGCTGGCAAAAAAGCTTGAAGGGTCGGTTAGGAATTCTGGTATTCATGCTGCGGGTATAATCATTTCTCCCGATGATATAATAAATCATATTCCAGTAAGTACCAGCAAAGAGTCTGAATTATTAGTTACCCAATTTGACGGAAGCATAGTAGAAGATGCAGGAATGCTGAAAATGGATTTTTTGGGTTTGCGTACTTTATCCATCATTAAAGATGCCATCGAGAATATAGCGATATCAAGAAAAGAAGAAGCAAAGATTGATCCTGACACCATTCCTTTAGACGATCCAGAGACCTATAAGCTGTTCCAGCAAGGTGAGATGATCGGTATTTTTCAATTTGAATCTGAAGGAATGCAGAAGCATTTGAAGGATTTGAAACCTACCAATATTGAGGACCTTATCGCGATGAACGCTTTGTATCGGCCTGGTCCAATGGATTACATTCCATCATTTATAGCCAGGAAACATGGCAAAGAAAAAATTGAATATCCGCATGAATGGCTTGAAGAACTATTAAAGCCTACTTATGGAATTATGGTCTACCAGGAACAAATCATGCAGACTGCTCAAATTATGGCCGATTATTCGCTAGGAAAAGCGGATATGCTCAGAAGAGCAATGGGTAAAAAGAAAATTAAAGAGATGCAAAAGCATCGCGAAATTTTCAAAGATGGAGCCATTCAAAAAGGTGTTCCTGAAGAACAAGCACTGGAAATTTTCGAGATCATGTCCAAATTTGCTTCCTATGGATTTAATCGGTCTCACGCAGCTGCTTATTCTGTATTGGCTTATCAAACAGCTTATCTTAAGACCCACTACCCTGCTGAGTTTATGGCTTCAGTCCTAACCCACAACAAGAACGACATCGTTAAGCTCAATATGTTCTTGAGGGAATGTAAGCGAATGGGAATTACAGTACTAGGACCTGATGTGAATGAATCTGATATTAATTTCACGGTGAATAAAGATGGCCACATTCGTTTTGGTTTATCTGCATTGAAAGGTATTGGTGAAGGACCTACTGAAGCGATTTTAGCTGAACGGGTTAATGGTCATTTTAGTAGTATTTTTGATTTGACCACTCGACTTAATTTAAGATCTGTTAATAAAAAATGTTTAGAGAGCCTGGTGCTTGGAGGTGCTTTTGATTCTTTTGAAAAGGCACATAGAGCTCAATACTTTGCGCCTACACTAAAATTTAATACGCTTATCGAACATGCATTAAAATATGGTCAAGGTGTACAAGAAAGGACGAATGATACGCAGAATTCTTTATTTGGGGATGATCCCGCGATGGACATTCCGGAACCGGAAATACCCGATGTTGAAGAGTGGAGCTTGATCGAAAAGCTTACCAAAGAAAAGGAGGTAACTGGTATTTTTATTAGTGGTCACCCATTGGATGCTTATCGATTGATTGTCGAGAATTTTGTTACCTGTACTTTGGATAAGTTAGATAATCATAAAGGTCAAAACGTGAGTATAGCCGGATTTGTTACCAAAGCAGATAACCGGATTAGCAAAAAAGGGACCGGGTGGGGAATTTTTACTTTACAAGATTATAACAGTGCGCTGGAAATTATTTTGACGGGGGATGACTATCAAGATTTTAAAGGAAGGCTGGAGGCTGGTCAATCCGTTTATATAAAAGGATCCTATCAATTATCCTACAATGGTGAAGAGTATCGATTTAAAATTCAACAGGTAAAACAGTTGGCAAGTATGGGAAATTCTTTAGCCGAGTCAATAACCCTGAAAATACCTGTACACAAGCTCTCGGAAACATTTATTAAAGATGTTCAGGACTTAGTCAATACCCATAAAGGAAAACAAAAATTAAAAATGAAATTTATAGACTACGATAAACAAATTGTAATGGACTTGGTCTCTAAGACCACTACAATCAATGTGAGTAGTGAATTAATCACCGATCTAGAAAAGCTGGATTTACAATATAAGCTCAAATAAATAATGAGTATTAGCGTGTTGGATTATGAGCATATCTCAGTTAATCCTCAAAGGATTTAATAAAATAGCCTGGGGTAAAAAGTAATAGAAACCCAAGGAGATTGTATATAGTGGTCGTTTGGTGTTTCATGCTTGGCCAAAATCATGATAAACATTTCCCGATACCCATCGAGTTAGCTATTATTCACTTAAGGTAAGAGAAGATAGAGAAATGTCCTCAAAATTATGAAGCCTCTCGAGCAATTATTAAAACACTAGCCTTTAAAATACTTAACAATGTATTTTTTTCGTTTTACTGCATTGTTAATAATTTTGCATGAAGTATCTTTTTTTGATTCCCCTTTTGTGTATGTTATCTTGCAAAGCGACTCAAAAGAAACCATACTATCTTCAAATAAATTCGTATGAAGATATCGTTACAGGTAATTTTGATGCTATTAAAAATATTTTTCAGCAAAAGGATGATACCCTTTATGTCATAAATTTTTGGGCGACATGGTGTAAACCTTGTATTGAAGAATTACCCTTTTTTGAAGAATTATACTCAGCATATTTTGGTAAACCAATTAAGATTCTATTAGTGAGTTTAGATTTTCCAAACCAAATAGAATCAAAATTATTTCCATTTATAGAAAAACATCAGCTAAAATCTGCCGTTATACATTTAAATGATCCAGATGCGGACTCATGGATTAATCAGGTAGAGCCCACTTGGGAAGGATCTATTCCGGCTACTCTGATATATCGGAAAACGGAAAGGAAATTCTATGAAAAATCGTTTGAAACGTATGAAGAGTTAGAAACCATCATTCATTCTTTTTTATAATTATTTAAAATTTACATTAAAATGAAACAATTTTTCGGTATTGCCCTGATCGGGTTGGTTGGCTTAAGCATGCTTATGACCACAACTAAAAAAGTACCTGATACGGATAATTTAGATGGATATAAAATTGGGGAGGTGGTTGAAGATTTCACTCTTAAAAATACAGAAGGTGACATGGTATCACTTAAGGGATATATTGATCAAAGCAGTGTTAAGGGAGTTATTGTAATTTTTACCTGTAATACTTGTCCTTATGCGGTAGCCTACGAAGATCGGATTATTGATTTACATAATAACTTTCTTGGTAAAGGTTATCCAGTGTTAGCAATTAATCCAAATGACCCTGCAGCAAAACCAGGAGATAGTTATGATAAGATGAAAGAAAGGGCAGCTGAAAAATCTTTTCCTTTCGCATATACCATAGATGAAACCCAAGAAGTTGTAAAGCGTTTTGGAGCAACAAAAACCCCTCATGTATTTCTAGTAGATAGTGAAATGAGTGTACGCTACATTGGAGCTATTGATAATAATGCTACGGATCCATCAGGCGTGTCTACTCGATACGTTGAAGACGCAATTAAGGCAATTGATACTGGTAGTAATCCCGATCCGGCAACTACTAAAGCAGTTGGTTGTAGTATAAAAATAAGAAAAGGAGCATAAAGTTTTAAATAACGCCAAATGAGATAAGCAGCTCACTGAAATCTGTAAGCTGTTTATCTTATTTCATAAATACATCATAAATTGCTTGACTAATTCCACCGAAGTTTCTTTAATAGGTTGCTGGTCATTTCCAAACAAAGTAGACTTAATCTGATCTTTCTTTTCAATGGATGCTGAGGTATGGACCTGATTAACCCCCGTTTTTTGTACAAGTTGTTCTATATTCGAAAGCTTAATTCCTGCTCCTGCTAATAGCTGGATCCGTCCAGCTGCTTGATCAACCATTTGTTTAATTGTACTACTTCCTTCCCATGCAGAATTAGCTCCACCCGAGGTGAGAATTCTTTGATAACCCAATGTTATTATTTGTTCCATAGATAATAGAGGATCATCAGTATCATCAATTGCACGGTGAAAAACACAAGGTAGGGGATCAGTCATTTCTTTCAACCGTTTAGATATTTCCAGGTCAACATGCTGGTCGGGGGTTAATGCTCCAGTAACTATTCCATCCATACCTAGAGACTTACAGATGTCGATATCCTCCAACATTTGATCGACTTCTAATTTGTCGAAAACAAAGTGACCTGGACGAGGCCGGATCAAAACGAATATTTCCAGGTCTAGCAGATCCCTGGCTATTCTTAATCCTCCATAGGTAGGTGTAAGACCTCCCCATTCAAGATGACTGCAATATTCTATTCGTTGTGCACCCCCATCCTTAGCATTTATTCCTGATTGTAAAGATCCGGCACAAATTTCCACGCATTGTATATTAAGCTTATTCTTCACCATACCATTAATTTACTAATTTGCAATCATAAATAAAGCAAAGTAATGTTTAGATACATTTTTTCGATAAGTGCGGTGTTCTTAATAGTTATGGGGTGCTCAAGTGATCCTAGTGCTAATTATCAGGAAATCAGTCTTTTAAAGCATGGTTTTCCAATTAATATATTGGCTCCGGATAGTCCTGTGGTTAAAACATTTGACTTAATCGTAAAAAAGGATATAACCGTACAGAAAGGAGATGACTATTCCGTTCAGATATTTATGGGGGATGCTTCCATTTATGATCCTAAGAAAATAAAAGATAGGCTCCTTGAAGATCTTAAAGCAAACAATCAATACTTCGACCAAGTTGTTCTAGAAGAAGATCACGGCTTTGTTTATAAGACGTTGATAGATTCATTAAATCCTAACTATGGTTTTAACCTGGTTAAGATTCAAGGTGATAAAGAATTTATATTTCAGACCGGGATAATGGGTTCATTCTCCGAAGAACAAGCACTGCGCATGTATAAGGCGGTCAAAAACGAAAAAAAATAGGCGCCTTAGACTTCACTATAAACTCTAGATCCAAATATTAAGATAATCATTAGTAAAAAACCTATTATAATCATTGGACGGTGATTTAATAAACGGTTAATATTAATTCAATTCAGCTAAAAGCTTCTTATAGTATATTGTCATAATGTGTACAAAGTTCATACCATGTTGATTACACTTTAAAAATTAAATAAATATTAACATTTATGAGGTATGCCAGTTCCTGGAATATCAAGCAGACTTCATAGAAAAAGGCTTAAATCTGGGTTCATAACAATGGACAAATTAATGAGGCGTTGGTTTTGCGTTATTTATCAGATGGCCAACCGGATAATTCCTTCGGTAATAAGGGAATGGTTTTGTTACCATCTTATGGTAGTCAAGTAGGATCAATATTCTCTTTGGAAGATCGATCCATCCTAATTGGAGGAGAAAATATGATCATGAAACTTCATTCGGATGGTCAATTGGATAGTACATTTGGATTTAACGGGATTGCAGCCTCTAGCAGTACAGGAATCCTAATCTACAAAATTACATTGGATGAAATGAATAGAATTCTGTTGGTTGGGTCAGCAGGTCAGCAAGCGGGCTTGGCAAAATTTACCTTAGATGAATCAACAGATGTGATCAATTCTATTTCTTTAGATCTGATAAGTGTTTATCCAAATCCTATGCAAGACAACCTTTTCTTGACATTCAATCTTTCCGTGTCGCAAAAGATTAAGGCCTCCTTGTTCGATATTGATGGTAAACTTGTGAAGAATTTAATTGATAAGCAAGTCAGAAATCCAGGAATTCATCAAGACCAATGCTGGTTAGATCCAGCATTACCAGGTGGAGTATATATTCTTTCTTTGACTAAAGGCAGGCAATCAACATTATACAAACTGCTAAAAATATAATTCCAATTAGCTAACGGAAAAAATAGAGGGACCAGCCTTAGCAAGGTGTCCCTCTAATTTTATTTCTAATTTCCGTAATCCTAACTTTAGGTAGCTGCTTGATATCGACTTGCTACTTCATCCCAATTAATGACATTAAAAAATGCACTGATATAATCAGGGCGTCGATTTTGGTAATTGAGATAATAAGCATGCTCCCAAACATCAATACCCAATATAGGTGTGCCTTGCGTTTCAACAATGTCCATTAATGGATTATCCTGATTGGGTGTACTGCTAACCACCAGCTGCCCATCTTTCACAACTAACCAAGCCCACCCAGACCCAAATCGAGTTGCTGCCGCCTTACTGAAGGCATCTTTGAATGCACTGAAGGATCCAAATGATGCACTAATAGCATCTGCAAGGGCACCAGATGGTTCACCACCACCATTTGGCGAAATAACTTTCCAAAATAAATCATGATTATAGTAACCTCCTCCATTATTTCTGACAGCTGTGCTGTGTGAAGAGATATTCGCTAAAATTGCTTCTATAGCTTGTCCTTCTAGAGCAGTCCCTTCGATCGCTGCATTTAACTTGGTCGTATAACCATTGTGGTGTTTGCTATGGTGGATTTCCATAGTCCTTGCATCAATATAAGGTTCTAGTGCATCGGTTGCATAAGGTAATTCTGGTAATTTAAATGCCATGTTTACTGTGTTTTATTTAATAATACTTTTCTATATAACAGGTATAAAGATAATAAGTTCGTCCACGTTGTGTATGGGTGGAAATGCCTGAAATTGAAAGATTGTGAAAAGTTATAAGGTAACTCGGTTTTTAACGGTGAAGTTATCTTTCATATGCATGAGTGGTAATTCCACAAAGAAGTCAGTCCCTTCATTGATTTTTGTTTCGAAGTAGATTTCACCATTAAATGATTCTATAATATTGGCAGATATTGCCAGGCCCAAACCAGTTCCAGAGCTTTTTGTGGTAAAATTGGGGTAGAATACTTTGTCCTTCATTTCTGCCGGTATACCTATTCCATTATCGGTGACTTTGATAATTGCACGATCTTTTTCTTTATACAATTTAATATTAATTATACCGCGTCGAGTTTTTGGAATAGCCTGGATTGCGTTTTTTACTAAATTATTGAGTACTCTGCACAAATGATTTTTATCAGCAAAAACATAGATCTCATCAATGGGAACATACAAGTTGATATCCATATCTTCTCGTTTTCTGAACAGATCATGTGCGCTGGCTACAATTTCATTCAAGACAATTTTTTCATTTTCCGGAGTAGGCATATTCGCAAAATTAGAAAACTCCGAGGCTATTTGAGAGAGCGCTTCAATCTGTTCGATAAGCGTACTGGATACTCTACCTACTATATGATCTACCTCTTCGGGTCTTGATCGAATTGCATGCTGCATGTGTTGGATGCTTAGCTTCATTGGAGTCAGCGGATTCTTGATTTCATGAGCAATTTGTCTGGCCATTTCTCTCCAAGCTAATTCTCGTTCTGTCATTGCCAACAATTGAGCACTGTTTTCAAGTTTGTTGATCATCTCATTGTAGTTGTTGATCAATTCACCTACTTCATCCTGGTTTTCCCAATCCAATTGTTCATTGCGCTGTCCAAGTTTTATACGTTTTAAATTTTCACCCAATGCAACCAATGGCCTGGTTATTGAATTAGCTACTGCTATGGCTACTGAACCGGCCAACAATAGCAGAAAAATATATACATTTAAAAGAGTTCCTATAAACTCGTTTACATTTTTTCGAATATAGCTGCTCAGATTCATATCTGGAATCGCTATAAACCCAAGGATATCTTGTTTTTTATTGGTAATAGAAGCATAGGATATCAACTGTCGGTCCGTTTTCCTAGCTCTTTCTTCTAGAAGCAAACTTTTCCCATTTTTTAATTCACCGAGTGTCTTCACCGATAACCTTTCCCATTTAAATTCATTTGGAGTAGGTTTGAAGGGATTCTCGTAAACCAATTGACCATTTAGATCAAACAATTGGATATTAGCCTCATTGATTCTACTCATATTTAAAATCTCCAGTCGAAGATCTGTTGAATAGATCCATTCAAGATCTTTATGAAACGCTTGAATATTTACAGATTGGACGATGGCACTGAGTTTACTCCTCATTTGGCTCACTTGGTTGTCCTCTGCTGAATTCTTAAAATAGAATACCGTAATAATGGCAATAATTATAAAAGATGCAAGAATAACTGATATGACGGATAGCTGAATTTTAGTCCTGAGTGATTTGGTATTTGCGATTTTGAGGTTCAGTTGAAATGGAAGAAATGGAAGTAGGGTATTGATAATAGCAAAGAGAATAGCTAAAATCAAAAATAATCCAAAAATATAGGAGAATAGCGATATGGGTTTGATCATGCCCATAAGTTTTTTACCCACAATTATATGCTTATCTCCACGGTGGTAAACAAGGGAAGATCTTCCCTCCTCAATCACTTCATCATGCAAGGTATTTTGATACTGGGGAGGTAATCGTTTCGGGTAAGTATCCGGAGCATTCGTGGCCTGAAGCCGCTGATCTTGATAAATGCCAATTCTGTAATCAGGTGAAAAATCACCTTCTGATAAGTATAATTCATGAGCAAGCTCTGATCGTGTAATTAAATCTTTTTGCCAGTTGTATTTAAACAGAATAATGGCTGAAAATCCTGAAAATAAGATCAACCAAGTAACCACCCAGGTAATACTCTTCTGTTTACTTTCAATAAATAATTCGAAAAGAATCAGATAAATGGAGCAAACTAAAAGAAATGGAATGATTGCAATATCCAATTTGCTCAATACCAACAAAGGTGTCGATAAAAGGGCTGCTCCGGCAAATATGGCCAACCTATTTTTTACCGGAATTTTTAAAACCGGTAATTCATTAAGCAGACGAAAATGAATTAAGAAAAATGCGATGGAAAACAATATAATATTCGTGAGGGAAATGATACTAGCGGGATTGAAATAAAAGAAATTTTCAAAGTCTAGTGGTATGGAAGCTTCAAATACTAAATACTTGAAATAATAGGCTGAGAGTAGGAAAGATAATTGAATGATAAAATAGGTGAAAAAGGTAAAAGCATAAGAAGAGGTTAATGACGTAAAGCCAAACTTTACTTCTCTAGTAACCCGTACCATCAGTATGGTATTCCATAAGAATAACACAACAATCCAGCATGCTATGTTTAGCGTATTACCTAAACCTACTAATTCCCATAAAGGATAAATCAGGAAATAATAAAAAGCGCAGAAAAAATTTAATGCTGCAAGCCAGATGAGTAAGCCACTAATCTTTTTTCCCTGGTTAAAAAATTTTGTAATTACCCGGCTGATCCCAATAAGACCACCAAGCCAAAAACAGATGCCCAGTATAAAATAAAAAATGCTTTTTGCTTTCGCCACGTTACTTTCGACAACTGAAAACTGGAGATCATCATAGGAATGCAGAACATCTGATTCACTAGATTCAAAATGTTGGATACCTAGCTCTTTGATCCTCGGGATGGCTTGTTTAATAACCGTTTCAATTTCAAAAAGAGAAATCAAGGATATTAATTCGTTGATTGGTTTTTTTCGAAATGAAATGTAATTATCCGAATCTCGAAATAATCCTTTCTGTTTTTCTAAAGTAACTATTTTATTAAGCAAATCCATAGGAAAACTTTCATCGGACCAATAGATAAGATCGTTTTCCCAGAAAAGGAAAGTAGAGAATTTTTTAAGCTTAAGTGATTTGTAAAGATCATCAGGAATGTAGCCAGATTCAATGTATTGAATAATGGTTTGATGAATGGTCGTATCTTCAACGAATTCATCCATTTCGGTTCTTGCCTTTTCTAAAAAGGCGATCGCCTCAAGTTTTAATTGCCGGTTAAGGTGATCCGTAGGCGTAATATAATAGCAGGACGTGCACGTACTCACTATCAATAAAATTAACCATACTAATCTTGATCTGTTCATCTGCAAATCTACTCAAGTAACAAATATATTATAATTTTTATTAATATATAAATATTGATTAGACAATGCGATAGAGTTTACAAACCAAATTATTAGGGATCAAAATCAAAATACAGGGTGATTTTTAGGAAATCTAGCTTTTATTCAGTCAGTTGATAAGTTCCTGAAGTAAATATCAGAAGCACTATTTTGTATTCGTACAACGTATAAAATATTAAATTACAACGTGTTATAATTTAGTTAGAACATTATTTCGGTTGTAGGTAAGATTTAATTCTGGCTAATTAATATCCTTATTTTCAAGCCAAGCGACTATTCTTAAAGGACCACCGCTGCCCCCTTTGATTTTCATGGGTAAGGCGATGATGTAAACGCCAGTTGGAGGTAAATCGCCTAAATTAGCCAGATTTTCAAAAGCTGGAATGTTTTCTTTAAATAGGATACGATGTGACTTAAAATCAGATGATCGACCGTAATCAATGCTGGGAGTATCTAGTCCAAGCGCTTTTATTTTTCGATTATCTATTAACCATTGGGCAGCATCTGGATGCAGTCCTGGGAAATGTAACAGTGCAATTGCTTTTACACCCTTTTGATCTGTACCCATATACTTTTTTCGGTCTGGCCAATGTTCTCCAAAACCTGTTCGTAGTAAAACAATTGACTCCTCCGGTATCTTTCCATGAACCGATTCCCATTGGAGAAAATCTCCAATGTTAATTTGATAATCAATGTAATCGTTCACGGAATCGGTTACATCTATGACTACCCCTAATCCAGTAAGGCGGTCAATAGGAATCTCATCAACTGTCTGTTTTCCTGCTGCAAAATGAATGGGTGCATCAATATGAGTACCTCCATGCTCTGCACTACTGAAAGAAAAAGCCGAATAGTAATAGCCACCCGGAGTCATACCTTCCGAAACAGTATCTAATTGAAAGCCTTCAGCCGTAGGCCAATAAGGTGTTTCTGAATCATAGGCGTAGCTAAGATCGACCCATATTCCTTCCGGTAAGACTGATGATTCAGGTGAAGATGTACAGGAGGACAGGGTAAGCAAGATGATACAACTATATTTCATACATTTCATGGTGTTAATTATTCATCATCAAATTAAGACAAATCATGTAGAATAAGGAGTATTTCAATTTTTAGTTTTTATATAAGGGCGCGGGAGGAATCAAACCTGAATAGCCAGCCCGGTTGCAGCCGGCAGAGGTTAAACCCTGAATTTTTTATAAAACAACCTTGTTGGGGAAACCTGCCTTGCGGTCAGGCAGGTTTTTGTTACGCAAAAATTATGACATAACATTTTTACAAATAATGAATTGCTCCTAAATAACCAGCACGACAAAAAAAATGATGTCTATAATAAATTTACTTGTATGTTATCAAGTTCTATTCGTGACAATTCTATCAATGCATCTTTTTCAAAAATAGTGACCAAGGAATCTAGTGGTACAATTTCAGAAGGTTTATAATTAATATAATCCTGGAATGTGATTCCATTTACGTTTCTTCGATTGATCGCTTCACGAAAGCGTACGCCAGCCTCTTCAGTTTCATAGGTATAGGCAAGAAAGTCCAAAGTATGATCCTGGGCATGAATCCAATAATAGAACACATCTTCAAAATCTTCTCCACCACCTTCTTGGTCAAAAGTAACCTCAATCAATTGATATACGACATTTCTAATTTTTTCTTGTCTTATATATTTTTTATTAACCGAAGGATCATTTAATCCATAGGGCAGTAAGCCAAAATAAATGACTGAATTTACCGAGGCGGAATATCGTCGCCTCCACTCTTCATCAAGAACCACCTCCTGTTTATTTAAAAATCGGGTAAAGCCATCGTTGGTTAATACGTCGTTATAGGTTCCTAAAGAATCACTGAAGGTTCTTGAATAGGTATATATTCCATCACTCCGGGTAGTGGAATAATGTCGGTTCCTGAAATCGAATTCGATGTGGCTTCTATTGTATTTATCGCCACCGTGTTTTTCAATCATGGAGTCGATTATGATTTGGGGATCGCTAGAACGACAACTGACCGTTAGGGTTAGAACTAGTAAGGATTGAACTAAAATTTTCATTTGTTTTATTGATAGCCTTCCGTATCAAAAGTACTCTAAATAAATCGAGGTTGAAAATTTCTAATTTCCAGGCACATAAAAAATGCTAATGCAGATATAAGAGAAATAGAACCATTTACTTGGAATTTAGGTTAATTTTGTTGTGCGAAGTAGGCTTATCGCGTGTGACATTGTTCATATGAGGAAAGTCCGGACAACGTAGAGCACCACGCCATTTAATTAATGGGATTCTTTTAAAGGAGAGAATACAGATAGTGCCACAGAAACTATACCGCCTGGACCTTCACCGGTCGAGGTAAGGGTGAAATTGTGCGGTAAGAGCGCACAGTCCCGGGTAGTAATAATCGGGATGGGCAAACCTCGTGGGTTGAAATGCCATGTATATTCTGAAACTCCCTTTCGGAGTTGTTAAGTTGCTCGCTTAATTATGCGTAAGCATATTGGAAGGGGTAGGCAGATGGACTCTACGTGTGAATGTAGAGCTAGATAAATGATAAGCACTGGTTTGTAAAAACTAGTACAGAATCCGGCTTACTACTTTGCTTCCTTTTTTTATAGTATTGAGTAATCTGTAGTGCGTATTGAGAATATGATGTTTTGATCCTGTGATGTTCTGATTTGCAGGTGATGAGATATGCACATTTATTGATGCGATTTGCCTGACGACAAAGGAGGGTAATGATTTGGTAACACAACATTCTGATGGCCAGGGGATCACAGATCACGAGAGGCGGATCACGGCCAGCGGATCACGAAAAGCGGCCTGCTTACTCGTCAATAGCTCCATTCGCCGCCTTGTCAAAATCAAAGACGAGCGAAAATCTCAAGGTATTGTCCAATGGATTTCTTTGATTAGAAGTAGGTACTAAGTAGGATAGGTTAAGTCCAAAAATGTTATACTTGACTCCAAGTCCTACGGTAAAATACTTTCTATTTCCTTTAAGTGGGTTTTCGTAAAAATAACCTGCTCTTACGGCAAATTGGTTATCATACCAATATTCCAATCCCAGCGAATACATTAGCTCTCTTAATTCTTCACTTGCACCTTCGGGTGCATCACCAAAAGATTTGAACCAAGAGCTTACCACTGGTATCTGCTTATAGTCAGCCCTTCCGTCTGGTCCCGGATCTTCATCGATAAAAGTATGCGGTGGGGTAGGCACCAATAATTTATTGATGTCTCCCGCAATAGTAATCGAGTTGAAATCGTCTAAATCAAATGTCCAGGCAGCACCGATTCCTAAATTGGCAGGCAAGTAATCATTATTGTCTTCGGTATAGGAGATCTTGGTACCTAAATTTGAAAAAACTAAACCGGCCACAAAATTTCCGCCTTCATAATCATTGTTGTAAGTAAACGAAATATCTGCAGCACCACCGATTCCTGCTCGGATTTCTCTTCCTTCGACCGTTTGATCAGCAGCGAGGTTGGAATAAATAAATTTAAGACTTAGTCCTGCTGATAAATTTTCAGATAATTTTCGGGCATAGGCTCCGGCAAATTCAAACTCGTTGGGTCGACCATTACCCAGTGATTCACCATTGTCGTCAGTAAATGCAATGTCTCCAAGAGAAAAATAGCGTAAACTCAACCCTATTGCTTGGTCATCACCCAACTTTTGATATCCACTTAAGTAAGCTAAATACACATCGGTTAATCCCAGTGCTCTTAACCAAGGTGAATAGGTAGCAGAAAGGGATAATTCTTGTTCTGCAAAAGCCAGTTTGGATGCATTGAAGTGCATGGCATTTGGATCAGGTGAGGTAGCAATTCCTGCGTCCCCCATGGCTCCTGAACGAGCATCTGGAACTATCCGTAGAAAAGGTACTGCGGTCACAATGGTATTGGTACAAGGCGTGCCAATGGGGGTTACAAAGTTCCCATTTTCATCCTCTGTACATTGTGTCTGTGCTTGCAGGGAGATTGAAGTGATGAGAAAAGAAATAAAAAAGTATAAAATCCGCTTCATGGTAAAATATTGGTTCATATAAAATTGTCGCAAATATAATGATTTGAGATACATATTTATTTTATGCAAAGATATGATTTTACTATTGTGAAAACGGAAAAAGAGTAGGCAGCGTATAATTCGTGTGATTTATTTTAGAACCACTATTTTTTCCATTTGGCTATCCAACACATAATTCGTGCCCCTTTCCGTTTCAGCAGTGATTTTATAAAAATAGATGCCGTTAGGAAGTTTATTTCCAGACCCATTGGTACCATCCCATTGAATAGGTCCTGCCAGATAACCGTTGGAAAATGAATTTTCTTCCAAAGTGACTACTTTTTGTCCTTGGGCATTATATATTTCAATACTTACTTTTAATTCCACATTGGCCAATCCATGCTCAAAGTAAAACTGAGTTGATTCCGTCAATGGATTTGGATAAGCACTGGTTTTGGAAATGTCTTTAGATCGTTGGAGTACTTCAAACTCAATGGTTGATTGGTTGGAATTATTAGCAATATCCCATGCTTTTACGGTGATGGTATGTTTTCCTGGTTTAAGGCTTGAGAATGGATAATTCACGGATCCTTTGGTATAATTGTCTTTCTCGGAGTTATAAAAATCATTTAGAATGATCGAATTTTTGGTGTCTGAATCTAAGATAGCAACCAGATCATGTCCTATACTATTTCCACTTACATTGAGTCCGGAGTCATCGGATAAATCCACTAATAATAATGGATTTTCATCGGTGAATCCACCATTTGTAAAAGTCCGATCATTTATAAAAAGGGTAATGTCCGGACCGAGATCATCATCTAATTTTGTTTGACTAGATCCTCCAATAACTAGATTTGAAAAAAGGCCGCTGGCATCGGTGGCCAGATCTGTAGCGTAGTAACTCATTTTTCCATTACCGTAAGTATAATTTATGTCAATGGGTAACACAAAAGTAAATACAAATTTACCGTTGGTAACACTTACTGAACCATTAAACAGAACATTTTTCTGCACTTCAAATTCTCTAAATTGGCTATTTGTATTTTGTTGAAGGGTCTGGATTCTGGTGCGCTTATCAAAAAGGGTGGGGTATAGTGTGCCATTAAAATCATTCAATACTTGGCCTGAAAAATCTTGTATTTCACCTTCAAAAGTAACTTGTTGCAAAGCTTTTAGGGTATCTATTTCTGCTCCACTTTTATGATCAACTACCCTTGTAGTAACAACACGATGCTTTGGATAGTTAAGCTTTAAGGAAGGGTCCCCTATTAATAAAAACTTTCTTGAATTACTGCTCAGTGTATCCGCAGCGTTCGAATTTTTTGCCATACTCAGGACTTCACCCAAAGTGGGTTCTTTCCCATCGACAGGATCTGTTAAGTGATCGAATACCGCTTTAGCTAATCTCCGATTTGAATTTGAATAGACCGCTCTTACTGTAGAGAAAAGTCCAATTACACCTCCTTTAGAATTGAGAAACGAAAGTTCACCTGGAGATACATTGGAGGGATCGTCAAAACCGGTAAAGGTACAGGTAGCAGTCACCAGCAGGGGCATCCTATTATAATTATTCCATGATTCGATATCAGTTAGTTCCAGAACCCGTTCGTCAGCCCATCCTTTAGGACCTCCATGGCCCATATAATTTATCACAAAAGTACCCTGGAAAAATAAGTTGTTGATTTCATCATTTACGGATGGATAACGTTCGCCTCCAGGCGTGGATTCTTGCTTAAATGCATCAAAATAAATTTTCTCCAGATTGTATTCTTGATTACCTAAACCGAATGATTCGGCTATACCGTCGGACTGGTCTAAATGACTACTGCCATCTTCATCATCCGCCACAAACCCAGCTCTCAACTTCCAATTACCAAAGACATCCGGCGCGGTTTCATAATGAATGATCTTATTAATAACTTGCTCTGCTTCTTCCGGTGATTTGACTGGAATCCGGCCTATTGAAAGATCCAAAGCGCCCCGTAAACCACTGTCTCCTTCATTATCACTCAATAAACCATAGTAATCATCTGATGGAAAGGAAGCAACCGGGTTGAATGATTGTTGCGTTTCATAAGTAGGTACAAAGTTTTGATAAGGTATTTCAGAATAAATATGTCGATAATCAAATGAAGCATCTCCAAAAAGTAATAAGTAACGGAATTGAGGATCCCTTTTGTGAATCATTCTCACGAAATTTCTCAAAGCAGTAGGATCAACCCGGCCACTCGAAAACTCATTGTAGATCTTATCCACTCCGACAACTTGAACATTAAGATTACTAGTTGATGCACGGTATTTTTGATAGACTCTCACCTCAGTTTCGAAATCTGGATGGTAGATTACTACCATGTCCGCAGATGATAAAGCATGTATATTTTGGTTTTCAATTTTACCCACTGCAACCGGCTGCTGATCAATGTCTGCTTCATCAAATACCAAAAATGATCTAAGAATATCTGACGGTGAAGTGAACAGTGTCCGATCATTTATTTGTTCAGCAGTTATTTCTTTAATATCCCATGGAAATGTTACATCCCATATTTTTAAATCCTTCGAATTGTGTTTAATGGAGTATTTGGAATAAGCATGATCTATACTCGTATATTCAATCACGCGTAGTGGTGTGTTGTCATATTCTAATGATTGATCAGTGTGAATTTCAATATAATCCAGCCACCCATCGCTCGCTTGATTTACAACAGGAAATTCTAATTTCAAATTGAAATCTGTATCTTTTCTTTGAGTCTCAACCTTAATTATGCCTTCATTTACATAAGAGGCTTCCACATTTGAAACATCTGTTCGAGCGATCGTTTTATTAAATACCTCATTGTTAAGAACAAGTTGATAGGAAGAATTTTCACTCGACCGAGCTACAAAGCTGGAAAAAATTTTAATCGAATTATTTAGAGGTACGGAAGAAAGGTCGAAAAAATTGCCGTATTGTTTTTCTGCTCCATCTTTGAATCGATCACCGAACCATCGTTGACCCGAACCTTGAGACGCAAAATAAGGATGAAGCAGATTAGTTACGTCTTCTTCATAACGCATGGCCAAATCACCTTCGGCCGTGACAAAAGTAGTCGGTTCATCCAGGTAATTTTCCGTTACAATGCTACTTCTTTGCTCTGCTGAAATTTTTATGAAAAAGTAATTTAGCTCATCATAAATATTTTTAGGCTTATGATGGATTTCCTCTTTTTCATCATAAATCCATATGGATGCACCTTCTCCATAAAAAAGCATGTAATCTCCCGGATCGATCTTCCCATCACCTCCATCCCTGAGTAGGGTAGGGTGCTCCATTAATCCATCGAGGTAACTATTTTTTATTAGTTCAGGTAGGGCGCCTCCCTTATTACCATATATCTTAATGGAATTTGAATTTGTATTGGGTAGGTCTATTCCAAGTTCATTGTTCAAAAAGTTATAGTCCAACTTATAAATTCCAGTTGTTTCAATGCCAAATTTAAAAATATCCCCATTATTCAACACCGAAGATTTATTATAATCTGCTTGTCCAAAGCACAAAGAACAGGCCAAGCAGAAATAAATGGTCAGATTATTGTGATTAGTAAATCCTGGAGTCATAAGTTTAAAGTTATTATCCGGTTAATTTTTATATTTTACAAACGATTAATAGATAACAATCGTTTAACTAAAACATAAACGCCCCGCCTACTTGTCATTGTATAGACATTTGGTAGATTAACTTAACTAAATTGCAATTTTTTCTTGGCCGACAAAAGCTTTGCGATATTATTATTTTTTTTACTGTGCTTTTCTGCTAAAGCGCAGGATCCGATATTCAGTCAGTTTTACAATGCACCATTACAATTGAATCCTGCGTTTGCGGGTAATACGTATGCACCCAAATTTGCAGTGAACTATCGCAATCAATGGCCAAGCCTACCTACAGCTTATGCAACTTATTCCTTTAGCTACGATCAATATTTCAACAACATCAATAGTGGATTTGGTCTCTTCATTTTGTCAGATGATGCTGGGAAAGGATTATTGAAAACCAATAAAATAGGTGCGGTCTATGCTTATCGACTTAAGTTGGATAATGACATTTTTGCAAAATTTGGAGTAGAAGCGGCTGTAGTTCAATCAAGATATAATTGGAATAAGTTCATTTTCCCGGACCAATTATCAGATGAATCAGGAATTATTACACCTGGCGGATCTACTTTAGAGATAGCTCCTGAAAATGAAAAAGCTGGTTATTTTGATCTTTCTATGGGCGTTATGGCGTACACGCCGACGGTCTATGCTGGAATTACGTTAAAACATCTAAACACCCCTGATCAGTCTATATTGGAAACAAATAATAATTTACAGAATGGGCTTCCAATAAGGATATCTCTACATGCTGGTGCACAAATTGGCGTTTTTGAAAAACGAAATGAATTTTATAGAACCTTCATTTCTCCCTCTGTACTTTATGTCAAACAAGGTGGTTTTTCGCAAATTGTTGCAGGATCTTATTTTGGTTTTAATGCTCTTTTTTTAGGAGTTTATTATCGGCACACGTCTTCAAATTCAGATGCAACAATATTCACAACTGGCTTCCAAAAAGGATCTTTTAAGATTGGATATAGTTTTGACATGACTATTTCCTCCTTATCGATCAGAACGGGAGGCAGTCATGAAATAGGAATTGTTGTGAATCTTGAGAATAGTCCCTTATTCCCCAAAGAATCAAAGTATAACGATTGTTTTCAAATATTTAGATAAAAAAGGACTTATTATAGGCACGATATTTGAAATAATGCACGTTAATATAACCTAAGATCCATAAACATTTTAAAAGTATGTACAAAAAGTTTGCGTTTTTTCTTTTAATAGCTGGCTTAACATTAGCAAGCTCTTGCAAATCTTCAAAAGGAGGTCGATCTTCTACTACAGGTTGGAAATACAATGACCAGGAATGGGGAGGATTTGAAAAGTTAGATTATAAAGGCCAGATCACAGGACCAAATCTTGTTCCGATAGAAGGTGGCACATTTTCCATGGGTTTAACGGATGAAGATGTAGGATTTGAATGGAATAATGTTTCTCGCCGGGTTACCGTTTCTTCATTTTATATGGACGAAACGGAAGTAGCCAATATTGATTATCGAGAATATGTGTATTGGTTGCAACGGGTTCACGCGGAATCCAATCCTCAACACATTCGAAAGGCGCTTCCCGATACCTTGGTTTGGAGAGAAGAATTATCATTTAATGAGCCTTTGGTTAATAATTATTTCCGGCATCCTTCTTATGACGATTATCCTGTAGTTGGTGTTTCTTGGGAACAAGCTACCGAATATAGTATTTGGAGAACCGATGCTGTAAATGAAATGATTCTCATTGAACGCGGTATATTGAATCCTAATACAGAGCAAAAAGGATCTGAAAGTTTCAACTCGGATGCTTATCTGGTAGGCCAATACCAAGGAGATGTAAAGAAAAATCTTAAAGATTTACGAACAGGAGGTGAAAGAGCAGTTAGGAAAGAAGATGGTATTCTAGTGCCTAAATATCGGTTACCTACTGAAGCAGAATGGGAATATGCAGCCTTAGCACTTCAAGGGAATAAATTACCCAA
>JAHEJC010000508.1 GCA_024639065.1 Lewinellaceae bacterium
AGTTTATTACTACTGGTATTTTTGGTGGAGATGTAAGTAATATAGCCGAGATAACCGATGCGACTCTGTTGCCCGAATCAGTAGGTATGGTCCGTTCAGCAGTAGCTACAGATGGAGTGTCCGAAATGCTGTTTAAATTTCGATTTAGCGAGCAGGTAAATGGTAGAGTAGAACTTGACTCCAAATACGGCTCGGTGGAATACCCCTGGGCCTCGCAATCCCATGAGATTGGTGGATCACATTTTGTGTTTGCCCTTTATAGGCCTCCAGATGAGTTTCCCGAAGAAGAATTTATAACAAAGATTAAGGGTGTAGAATCAGTAATTGTTCCGTTTGAGCTGGTTGCAACCAACGGCGAGGAAAATAACTCGTACAATTTTGAAATTACCTTAGTTCGTCCTCCGGTCGTATTGGTACACGGAACCTTCGATGATCCAGATAATTGTTGGAGGACACCAATTAGTGGTCAGGATTATCAATCAATGACTGACCGGTTGGAAGAAGAAGGATTTATGGTGTTTACCTGCGATTATCGCCAAACGAATGGCCGTTTTGAGGTAGATAGAGGCCCAGGATTTTTGACAGAAGAAATAATAAGTGGTTTTGAAAAAAATAAACGAGTTGCTTTTGAAAATGAAGGAGGTATTAAAGAAGCGGTTGAAGTGTTTAGGGCTGAATTAAATGCGGCCGTGACTCAAGTAGAAGCTATAGGACATAGTCTGGGAGGTGTCCTAATCCGGGTTTATGCTTCCGATCAAGATATTGGATCCAGTTACAATACGGATTACTTTCGCGATAACAATTTTCAACAAGGAGATATTAACCGGATTATTACTTTGTCCAGTACGCATCATGGGTCTGATATGGCTGCATTTCATGATTTTCTGGAACGGAATCAAATTAATACAGACTTACCGCTTATTGAGCAGTTGCTAAATGCCACCACTACTTTTATTACCTATTTTGCCGGTATTGGTACGGCTCAGATCGTGGCAGACCAAAGACCATTAAGCCCGGCTTTGCGCAAGATTGGCGCTACGCCTATACCTGCGCATTCAGTTGTTTGTTCTGTAAGAGATATGCAAGACATTTCCAATAACTTAGCCGAGGAAAATAGTAGTCAAGGATATAATCTTTTTTGGAAAGCGTTGACGACATTGCTTTATTTTAATAACAATACAATAAAGCAGTATATCATTAATCTCCTAGAAGCTCAGAAAAGAATACCCAGCGATCTTAAAAATATAAAACCGATTAATCCAAAGTTCAATTCTGTTTCAGGATCCTTATTAAATGAAGCACGCAAACCATCTATGCGAGAAGAATTTCTGGAAAAGTTTGATTTTAATTTAAGTCGTTTATGGTTTATCTGGCACCTTTTTAATGAGCAAGTTGACGATTCTTGGATTGAGACTAATTCGGTTTATGTAACCCAATATGAAACCACAGAAATTAATTATGGCGACTTTGATGATAATCTGCAAGTAGAAATTCGCGAAGGGCAGTGGGATTTGATCCGTGATGAAATGCTGGAAACTTTTGAGGTATCCGATGACGAGTCACTGGCCAATGAAGTAATTGATTTTTTTAGATACTTAATTTTTAAAAATGCAGAGAATGATTGTACGGTTCGATATGAAAGCCAAACTGGCGGATTGAATGCTCCCTTTATAACAACATTTAATCAACACCTTCATTCATTCGTTCCAAGGTATCCTGAAATTCAGGATACGGTTATTCATCTTTTAAAATCGGGTAACCAGTTTTTTGATCCAGATGGATTCCCGGAGGCTGGGCAACTTATGCCCATCGAACTGCCGGATCCTTCCGAATTAAATCAACAACCACTTGCATTCGATGATAATCCGGAACGCACCGATTGTGAAGCCATTTGCTGGTCCGGTTATGTACCTTCACATGCTAGAGTATTTGCCCAGGTAGCTGACATATTGGATTTAGTAATACTTGCCCGACCCGTTAACCCAGATGCAACGGCAGTTATTGCCGCTGACAATGCAACTAAACCAATGAACTTGAAAGGTAAAAGCTCAAATTGGGGACCACAAAGAGCCTTGATCGCTGAAGACCAACGCTTTAGTAAAATATGGTTTCAGTATGAAGAAGCAAAAAGAGCAAAAAGAGATTCCGAAGTCAAAAAATATAATGAAGAGGTAGTAAATTCAATTAATGATCCGGCTGATATTGCCATATTAAGGCATTTGCAAAAAATGTATATCTGTGATAATGTGGAACAAACCTATGCGGTATACTTTGATACAACGATAAGTGATGTGACAAAAAGTATTGTAATGACAGCAGACAATTCCAACTATTATCGATGGATAAAAGAAAAAGACGATCCTTGTGATGACAAAGTGAATTGTTGTCCATTGGATTTCGACAATCCGGTAACAAATTTAAACCTAAAGGCTTTAAATGTCTTGGCCAATCCTCAAGTAATTGTTAATTCACAGCCTTTGTTCTATACCGCGGATTATGATTTATTAGCTATCGGATTTTATGAAAAATCAATCGATGGAAATGAAAAGGATCCTTACAATAGTGACAAAAAATTGATTCCCGAATTTACTCAAGAAGAATTCGACAGCGAAAGAGGATTTATTACTGATGAGCAAAAGGCACTTGTATTTCTTTTAAATAAAGACGTGCAGGAAATAGCTGGTTACAAAGGAGGTAATGTAACCCATCACGGACCAGAGAATCAGTATTATATCGCGGGGAAGCCAGATAAAGGATCTCCTTATGTAGATTATCCCATCATTGTGTTTGAACCAGATGGTTCTAGATTTTCTAAAGAAGGTAATATTAGAGCGATTCCCAAAGGAAAACCAGGATTTCGGGATATATACTTAAAAAGATACATGGCTAAGATGAGACGTAAAGGATATAATTTATATCCAAACCAGGTGGCCGTAGGATGGAAATGGGACCATCACCATACCTATGATTATCATAAGGGATGGGATGATAAAGACGCAGCGGGTCTCGCTTCAGGACCTGAAGAAATTCCGTTTCCAAAAAATTGTTCCTGTGATGATTCCCAGCAAAACAATCAGAAAATTTTAACCCCTCTCAGTGCACCCAATATGGCCCAGGTTAAAGGAGAGAAATTATTTCCAAACCCTACATTATCTATTGTAAATATTGAACTAGTCAACCCGGTCGATCAACAAATGAACTATCAAATCATTGACTTGTCCGGAATAGTCGCTGAGGAGGGGGAAGATTTTGTCCCCCGAGGAATCGTCAGGAAAATGCTAAATATATCAGCATTGCCAGCTGGATTTTACTCGTTGGTAATCCGGTTCGAAAATGGACAAATTATAACCAAAAAAATTATCAAAGAAAATTCCAACTAATATGATAAAACAGTTAATGCTTATAGGTCTTCTTACCCTTATATGTTTTGTGATCATCGCTCAGTCTCCCTTTGTTTTTAATTACCAGGGACTGGCTAGAAATGGACAGGGAGATGCCCTGGCCAATAAAGAGATCTCTATCTTGATCAGTATAATTTCTGGATTTGAAGATGGTCCTATTGAGTTTCAGGAAGAACATGTGGTCACCACCAATAACCAGGGTATATTTAATATTGCCATAGGTGATGGAGATTTTTTATTGGGCAATATGCAAAACATTGACTGGGGGACTAATCAATATTTTATACGGTCAGAAATTGATCCGGAGGGAGGAGAAGATTACATTGATCTGGGTGCTACCCAATTGTTTTCAGTGCCGTATGCCCTATATGCGCGATCCTCTGGTAGCTCATCCGGAGGCGGTGCGGACGCCCAACAACTTTTATTAGATGGTAACAGCTTATCGATCGAAAATGGAAACACAGTGAGCTTGGAATCTTTGATTGATGATGCCGATGCCGATCCAAATAATGAGCTACAGTTATTAAACCTTACTGGTAATATGTTAACGTTGTCTGGAGGTAACTCGGTGAATTTGGAGGCGCTTTCCGGAGATGCGGATTCAGATCCCGGTAATGAACTTCAATCCTTAAGTCTAAATGGAAATACATTGTCTATATCCAATGGAAATTCGGTTACTTTAAATAATAGTTCCGGTTCCAGTCCTTGGGAAGTTCAGGATATCGGTGTTGGCTATAAAGGGGCTTTTGCCAATTTACAAAATGATGATGGAACCAATGCTGTCAGTCTAACCAGATTTAATAATGGATCGGGTGGGATCGATGTATATAGTAAGTCA
>JAHEJC010000123.1 GCA_024639065.1 Lewinellaceae bacterium
TTCCTTCCAATTTGGAAAAAATATAACTATTCCATTGATCCCAATAGTGACTGGTTCTGGATAAAGGATGATCTGTTGCATAGTCTTTGGGCAAAGTATTATTGAGGTATGGTGAAACCCCATAGCCGAATTTGAGCTGAGTATAATTTCCTGTGGGTATTCCGGCAAAACTTAATCGAATAGGGGTATGAGATCCGGAATAAGCATCGGTTACATTGATAAATTCAATATCTGATAAGATAATTTCTTCTCCTTGAGCAGATACGACGCTTATATCCGATAGGTAAAAATCACTTTTAGTAAATTGAATTGCATATTGATCAGTGGCCGGATATCCGTCTAAAAATTGCAACGCTAGTCCCGCATAGGATGCCTCGAAGCTTAACGATAAAGTTCCTGTAGTTTTGCTATTTTTTTCACAACCTACTAGTAACAATAACGCACTAATCATGAAAACATAAAAGAATCTACCCATTAGAAATAATTTAATTCCTTTGATTTAAACGGTTATCATGCAAAAAAGTTATTTAACAGTTTATGATTAGAAAATCTCTATTCGCGGAACGGACAGGTATTAATCCGGATTTATCAAAAATAACTAACATTCGATTTAACACTTCTGTAACATTTTTGGCTTTGGCTCGTCTTCCTTCAAATCATACAAACTAAAAAAACTATTATGAGAAACTTCATGTTAAACCTGACCTTTTTGTTATTTAGCTTTACTGTATTTGCTCAAGGAATTTCCCTTGAAAAATTCTATGAAAAATATGATGAAAGCACCTTATCCATTGACATTAATTTACCAAATTGGCTGAAAGACGAAATCGCAAACATGGATCATCAAGGAGCCAGGAGCGCTATAAAAAAAGCCAAACGTTTTAAGCTATTAATTGTAGACAACCAACAAGAATGGAAACGTGATATCAAAAGTTTGAAGCGAAATCTTTCTGCTAACGCCTTTGACGAACTAATGACTGTTCGAGACGAAGGAGAACTTTCATTGTATCTTAAAGATGGATTGGATGTGGATGGTTTCCGTGAACTCATATTCTTCATAGATGGTGATGATGAAGGTGTATTGCTTTCGTTAAAAGGTACCTTTAATCAAGACGACATTGAGGATATCATCAATGACATCCATCTTGAATGCAATTGACTTCGAACTGGGTCTATTCATCGACATCAATACTTGCTTGAATATTCTCGAAGATTTTAGTTCTAATAAGTAGATCGTCCATTGATACTTCGATCCCAGAAAACCACTGATCAAACTGGATTTTTATAGGAATGATTACGTCTTGACCCAGGAAGGGCGTCACGATTAGGTCCAATTCTACAGGGACCGCTTCAGTGTATGTGAAGGTATATTGATCTTCCGCAATTTGTGCCTTGAGTTTTATAAAATAATAACCTTGAGCAGGGCCTAGATAAAGTGAGTCTTCTTGAATTAATAGCGGATGATCATCAGGCAATGATATTTCTGAAAGGTCAATCAAATTGATCGATGCAAGCAAACCGATTTTGAACTGGATCTGTTCAAAGACACGCATTTCATTAAACGTGCCAATTGGATATCTAAACTCATTTCGCTTGATTAATAAAATGTCATCAACGACTGTTTGGGTTCCGATCTCCAGCAAATCACTAACTTGGGATAATTGGCCGATGCCATCGGTTAATTCAAAATCAGAAGTATAAATCGCAAAGTCTATAATTGAAATAGCTAGTCCTTGGTCATTAATAAAAGTATCTCCCAAGATTAAGTTTTCTTCTCCGATTTTAAAAGCGATCTCAGTGACCAGTTTAGGATAAGTGCAGCAGCAATTCTTCTCTGCATCAATTGTATAATTAGTGGCATTCGGATCAACACAACCTTCTTTTTTGTCGCACGCTGAAAGAAGGATAATAGAAAATAAAAATATGGGAAGACAGGATCGCCTGGAAACAGCATATAGCCTCTTAAGAGCCATTATTAATTTTTTGATTTTTCTTGTAGTCTTTAACCAATTTTTTTACGATCTTTTTCACCTGAGAAGAAAACTCTTTATTAAGCATCCAATGGTAATATTGTTCATCTTCGGCTAGTATCTTTGCTGCGGGTTTACCTATATATCTGCCAAAATTAAAAACCACTACTCCCTTGTGGTTAACCTTTAGTTTCTGAGTAGCATCCAGCATCTTAAGATCATTGGTAAAATCGTGTAACGCTTTGACATCATCGCGCACCGGATTTTCTATCACGTCTCCATCATCGGTACGCAAATCCAGGTTTCTATATTTCTCCAACTGCCCCCATAAAACCGCAGCTGTCGCTTGTACATCAGCCATGGCCTGATGCGCATTCTCCATTTCTTTGTCGCAATAAAACCGGTAAGCAGCTTTTAAGTTTCTAGGCTCCATCTTATAGAAGATTCTTTGCACATCAATAATCTTGCGCTGATCCGTATTAAAATCAATTCCGCACCGGGCAAATTCTTCCATTAAAATGGGTATATCAAACCTCAATAAATTATATCCAGCTAGATCAGCATCTCCAATAAACTTAAAAATCTTTTCAGCCACCTGATCAAAAGTGGGCTTATTAGCCAGGTCTTTTGGAAAAATCCCATGTACCGCAATAGCTTCTTCAGATATCGGTATTCCTGGATTTATCATTAAAGCCATCTCCTGAGGAGTTTCATGGTTGGGTTGATATTTTAAGAATGCTACCTGGATAACTCGATCCCGAATTACATGTAAGCCAGTTGCTTCAATATCAAAAAAAATCAAGGGTTTTTTCAGGGTCAAATTCATGGTTGTAAATATTGATCAAATCCAGATGAAGATTTGAATTGATAATTTCCATTTTCGTCAAAATAAATAAAATAAGCTTCTAATCCATCTATCCGGTTGGCGATCTCCAAACCTAACTTCCAGCCCATAGCCAATAATCCAGTCGCATAGGCATCGGCAATCATACATTCAGCATGAATGACCGTAACACTTACCAGTGGGCTCTGTTCTGTAAATCCTGTTTTAGGATTAATAATATGTACATACCGTTGTCCATCGCTCTCATAAAATATTCGATAATCACCAGAGGTAGCAACCGCTAGATCGTTTATCTTCAAATAATCAATCAAATCTCTAACACTGGCTTTGGGATCTGGCGTATTGATACCAATGGTCCACGGGTCTCCTGAACTTTTTTCCCCAAAAACTTTGGTCTCCCCTCCGATTTCAACCAAACCATGATCATATCCTTTATTTTTTAGATAATCACATAACAAATCCACTGCATATCCTTTGGCAATTGCATTAAAATCCAGTTTTTGACCAGGCATCTTGCAGAGTTTGGGAGGATTTGTTTCGGTAAGACTAATGGTCTCGAAATTGACTAATTTTTTTAAACGGGATATCTGCGAGGTATCTACTAGATCTACAGTTCGCCTATTGACTCCGAATCCCCAAAAATCAACCAAAGGACCTACGGTGGGGTCAAAGTATCCATTCGTTTGTTGTACAACATTGCCCGCCGCTTTTAACACTTCGATAAAATATTTATCTAATTCGGAATCCAAATAAATACAAGAATCTACCGCATTGACCCGGCTGATTGCCGACTCGCTTTCATAGGTGGAAACATCCTCGTTCACGCTTTCCAAAAAAGCTTGAATATCCTCTCCCAAAGGACTAGCAGCTTCTTCTGGAATTAAAATCGAGTAAGTGGTTCCCATGATTTCGCCGGTTAATCTGAGTAATTCAGGGCTGTTACGACATCCAATAAAAATGATAAATAGGATCCAAAATCTATTCATTAAGCAGAAGGATTCATCCGATAATCAATTGAAAATTTTCCAGGACCAGTACATAATATAGCAATATAGCCTGCTAAATAAAGCAGGTTTTTTTCCTGACGACCAAATGGATCATTAAGATGAACGAAAAACAAAGCAACAGCCATAGTTATTATTAAGGGTATAGTAGCCCATTTGGTCTTATATCCAATAATCAGTAAGAGCGAACAAAAAGCTTCTGCGAAAGTAACTAACACCAGAGAAAGCCCTGCACCCAGACCCAATGGGTCACCAAATTCAAAATTACCGCCAAGCACTTTCATCAGCTTCCCCCATCCATGTCCATAAAGCATAAAAAGACCTAACCCTACGCGTAATACTAAAAGTCCAGCGTTGGTTGGGATGTTGTCAAAATATTTGTTTCTCATTTTAGAATTTCTTTAAGTTAAGTTTCCAGGATTCCTTCCTGGGCTGCTTCCTCCCCTATGCCGTGCAATTGAATAGGTTGTTGCCTCTTCCTCAACCGCATATTTAGGAACTCTACCAATAGGGAAAAAGCAATGGCAAAATATAGATATCCTTTAGGGACCGATCCTATCTCGGAACTTCCAACCTTCATATGAGCCAGGTGAGCTCCTTCTGCTATCAACATAAAACCAATCAATAATAAAAAGGACATGCCCAACATCTGAATCGAAGGATGTTTGTTTACAAACCTTCCCACTGGGCCAGCGAAAAGCATCATGATTAAGACAGATAACACAACGGCTATTATCATAATCATTACATCTTTGGTAAGGCCAACTGCTGTTAAAATGGAATCAAAAGAAAAAACAATATTGATTAAGGTAATTTGCAAAATTATGTTGGTTAGATTTTTTGAACTAGTAGCGTTATTTTCGTCTTTGTCGGGTTCATGCCCCTCTAACTTATGATGAATTTCGGTGGTAGCTTTATAGATCAGAAAAATTCCACCAGCAAATAGTATAAGACTTTGACCTGAAAATCCTGCATGGAGACCCAAGAAATCTACATTAAACCACGGAGCGGACATCGCAATTAGGTAGCTTATACCAAATAATAATAAGATTCTAAATAGCATGGCTAAGCTGAGACCTACATTTCGTGCTACTGGCTGTTGGTTTTCATTCAGCTTATTTGCTGCTATACTGATAAAAATAATATTATCTATACCCAGTACAATTTCCAAAAAAGTCAGGGTAACCAAGCTCAACCAGATTTCAGGATTGCTAAAATCCGGCATAGATAGCAGTAAAACAGATAAGTTAAACATAATAATATTTAAATATATGAAAATAGTGCACCATAAATACCTTATGAATTTTAACTTTGCAATTTTCGCAAATTAAAACACAAAGACAGGAAAAATCCGTTATAATAAAAATATTTTAATTATGAAATCAGTTTGCCTATCTATATTCTTTGGATTTGTCCTTTCCGTTTCCAACAGTTTGGCTCAAAATTATGCCCTTGTTGAACATTTCACCAATACATGGTGTCCCATATGCACCAATAAGAATCCCCAATTGTTCTCAGTGATCAATAATAATAAAGCAAATGTACACCACATCGCATACCACCCACCCTATCCATATAGTCAATGTATTTTTTATCAAGCCAATATCGAAGGTAATCAAAGCAGAGCCGATTTTTACAATGTGCCCGGTTCGCCATCAGCCTATGTAGGCGGTGTTAGAGGAAATCAAGGAGGCCAATTGCTTTCTGAAGAAAAGGTACTAGCGGCTATAACCAGACCGTTGATGGTTGAAATGACGGTTACTGAATCAGAAATTTCAACGGTAAGAAGCCAGCGGGAAATCCGGATCAACATCAAGACTATACAGACACCTCCAGCAGGTAATTATAGATTATTTACGGCCATTGTTGAAAAAGAAATTGCCTATAATTCTCCTAATAGAGAAAGTCTGCATCATGACGTGTTTAGAAAAATGCTCCCCAACAATGAAGGTCAGGAAATAACCCTTGGAGGTCCTGGAGAAGAGCTCTCGTTTACTTATACTGTTGATTATGAATCCGGTTGGCAACAAGATGAGATTTATGCCGTGGTATTTATTCAAAATATGGATGATAAGTCTATTACAGGTTCTGCAACAAAATTCGATAACCTATCAACCAAGGTTAATATTGCTTCCGAAGAAAATTCTTTTAGGATTAGAACGAATCCGGTTAGTAGTAACATGATGATTGTATTACCACAGTCTTTTAATACAGAAGCGAAATTAAGCATTCACTCCATCAATGGTCAATTGGTATATCAAGATGTATTGCCAAAGGGCAAACAATTACATGACATCAATGTAACCACTTTTAATCCAGGCATTTATATCATCCAAATTAATCATGACGCTGTCTTGATGCGTAAAAAATTTATTAAGCAGTAGATTAGGGAAAAGGGTGAAGGGTAAAGGGCCAAAGGCAAAGGGAAAAAATTATATATGCTTTTAAGCTTATAAATATTCCCGTGAAAATTAATAATTAAAATAAACCTTCATCCTCAGGTTTGGTTGAAACTCAAACAACTTAATAAACTCATTCAACTAGTTACTATATCCGGTCCTTCGGGGGCCTTTAGAACCAGCGTTTTATGGCATATTCTTCGTATCTTTGGATAGATCCTAATTCGCAAACATGTCTAAGAAAATCATTATTCTGGGCGGATATGGAAACGCCGGTAGTCCTATTGCACATCTTCTACTTCAGGAAACGAATTCAACCATAACATTAGCCGGTCGATCCTTAGAAAAAGCAAGTCAGGCAGCGATTGAGTTGAATCATCG
This sequence comes from Lewinellaceae bacterium, assembly GCA_024639065.1. Classification (GTDB taxonomy): domain Bacteria; phylum Bacteroidota; class Bacteroidia; order Chitinophagales; family Saprospiraceae; genus JAHEJC01. The sequence goes on from JAHEJC010000123.1 coordinate 6,599, forward strand.
ATTTGACTCAGAGCGAGTATCTGGTGCATATGCAGATGCGGCTGAGTTGGAAAGTATGCTTCCATTGTTCAACCAAGCTGATTTAGTTATTGTAGCTGCTAGTTCGATAGATTATGCCCCGCAAGTTATCCATGCAGCATTAACGGCCAACATTGATTATTTGGATATTCAATTATCTTCATCGGTCAAATTACAAAGTCTATTTGATCAAAAGCAAAAAATCCTTGAGCAAGGTAGATGTTTTATCACCGATGGAGGTTTTCATCCAGGGGTGCCAGGTGCTTTGGTCCGCTTGTCATCAAAAAAATTTACAAAACTCGAAACGGCCCTTGTAAGTGCAGCTTTTCAGATGGATTGGTCGAGTTTAGATTTTTCCAGGTCTACCCTACTGGAGTTTGTGGATGAAATCATCAAATATGAGCCTATCCATTTTAAAGATGGTCAATGGAAGAAAAGTCGCCATTATCCGAAGATATATTTTGGAGACCCATTTGGTCATAAATACTGTACCCCTATGATGCTGGAAGAACTCCGTTCTTTACCAATAGAGATTTTGACCTTGAAAGAAACCGGGTTTTACATAGCAGGTTTTAACTGGTTTACAGATTATTTAGTAATACCGATGGCTTTCGCAGGAAAATTTTTCGGAAAGCGTGTCAAAAAACAAATTGGTCAGCTTTTTAGTTGGAGCTTAAATAAATTTAGCAAACCTCCTTATAGAGCTGTTTTACAAGTCCAAGCTTCTGGAATAAAATCAAATGAACAGACTAATTATTCGCTAAAACTGAGTCACTCCGATCCATATTTATTAACCGCTATTCCAGTGGTGGCTTGTTTATTGCAGTACTTTGACCACTCTAAACCTGGAATTCATTTTCAGTCAAATTTTGTGGAGCCGGTTTGCTTTTTCAAGGACCTTAAGCGATTGGGTATTCAACTGACCGAAAGTATGGATGCTGAGCTATCCTCTAATAAATTTTAACTCAAAAGGATCAATTTTTAGAACGCGTAAAAAATGAATCTACTCTATCAAGTAAATGCTTACTTTTAGTGAAAATTTCAAAAATTGGACCTGGAATACAATCAAAACGAAGATGCGCACAAATTGAAAATTCGTGCAGTAGAAAGAAAGCTGGAAGAAATACATCAAGGAGGCGGTACAAAAAAAATTGAAAAGCTTCATGCACGAGGTAAAATGACGGCAAGGGAACGGATCGATTTTCTCCTGGACAGCCCAGACTCGGCTCTCGAAATAGGTGCTTTCGCTGGATATGAGATGTATGAAGAGTATGGAGGTGCTCCTGCTGGAGGTGTAGTCGTGGTCTTGGGGCACGTGTCTAATCGACTATGTGTTATCGTTGCTAATGATGCGACTGTCAAAGCAGGAGCCTGGTTTCCTATTACTGGCAAAAAGAATCTGAGGGCTCAGGAAATCGCTATGGAAAATCATTTACCGATTATTTACCTGGTAGATAGCGCTGGTGTATTTCTACCCATGCAGGACGAAATATTTCCGGATAAGGACCATTTTGGCCGGATTTTTCGCAACAATGCGAATATGTCTGCTCAAGGCATAGTACAGATAGCCGCCATCATGGGCAGTTGTGTAGCTGGAGGAGCCTATTTACCTATTATGTCGGATGAATCGCTAATTGTGGATAATACTGGTTCCATCTTTCTGGCTGGACCTTATTTAGTTAAAGCTGCTATTGGAGAAGAAGTTGACAAAGAAACGCTCGGAGGAGCCGCTACTCAGACGGAAATTAGTGGTATTGTTGATCATAGGATGCCGGATGACCAATCTTGTCTGGAACGGATCAAACAATTAGTAAGTCAAATAGGCAATATGCTGACGGCAGGATTTGATCGAAACGAACCAGCCGAACCAACATTAAAAGCATCTGAAATATTAGGGATTTTTCCGGAGAACCGAGCCAAGCCTTATGATACATTAGAAATTATTAAACGCTTAGTAGATGAATCCATTTTAACCCAGTATAAAGAGAATTATGGAAAGACCATCGTTTGTGCCTATGCACGGATAGATGGATGGTCGGTAGGTATCGTCGCCAATAACCGGGAAGTAACCAGGTCCGCTAAAGGCGAGATGCAATTTGGTGGGGTGATTTACTCCGATTCAGCGGATAAAGCAGCCAGGTTTATCATGGTTTGTAATCAGAAAAAAATTCCATTGGTTTTTCTACATGATGTCACCGGCTTTATGGTAGGTAAAAGATCCGAACAAGGAGGTATCATCAAAGATGGTGCTAAAATGGTTAATGCCGTTGCCAACTCAACAGTACCTAAATTCAGCATAGTCATGGGCAATAGCTATGGAGCTGGGAATTATGCCATGTGTGGCAAAGCTTACGATCCCCGATTAATTGTTGCCTGGCCTTCAGCCAAAATTGCGGTTATGGGTGGTGAACAAGCCGCAAAAGTTTTACTACAGATTCAAGTATCTGCACTCAAAAATAAGGGTGAAGAAATCTCGCCTGAAAAAGAGAAAGAATTACTTAACAAGATCCAGTCAAAATATGCGGAGCACACTACTGCTTTTTATGCTGCCGCACGATTATGGGTTGATGCGATTATCGATCCGTTAACAACCAGAAAATGGATTTCAATAGGGATAGAAGCTGCCAATCAGAAACCAATCGAGCCCTTTAATGTGGGTGTATTTCAGGTCTGAATAAATGATATTTCATGGTTCAATTATATTTTAAATGAAGATTGTAGCTAAAACTTTACATGGATTAGAGTCTGTGTTAGCAAATGAATTAATGGAGCTGGGTGTAACGACGTATAGAAAGACGCTTAGAGCTGTTGAGTTTGAGGGCGGATTGGAAATGTTGTATAGAGCAAATTTGCACTGCCGAACAGCTTTATCTTTGTTGGTTCCTATTCATGACTTCACTGCTCGTGATGAAAATCAACTCTATGATAGGATGTTAAACTATGATTGGTTCCAATATTTAGATCCAGCTCAAACCTTTATGATCAAATCCATGGTAAAGTCCCCTTATTTTAAACACTCCAAGTATTGTGCTTTGCTGGTTAAGGATGCATTAGTTGATTGTTTTAATAACCGAGTGGGAAGTCGTCCTAACGTATCAACAAAAGATCCAGACCTGGTTTTTGTCTTAAAAATTCACAACGACAAAATATCCTTACTGCTGGATAGTTCAGGTCCATCGTTGAACAAGCGTGGATACCGGATACGTCAAGGGCCTGCTCCACTCAATGAAGTGCTTGCCGCAGGCATGATACTATTAAGCGGGTGGGACCAATCCGTTGATTTTCTGGACCCAATGTGTGGAAGCGGTACGCTGGCCATAGAGGCAGCAATGATCGCTGCTCAGATTCCACCGCAAGCGATGCGAAAATCCTTCGGCTTCCAGCATTGGCAAAATTATGACAAAGCCCTTTGGAATCAGATCCGTCAAGACTGGCAAGAAAAAAAACCAAAAATAAAAATCATTGCCCAGGACTCAGATATACAATCCATCAATCTGGCCAGGTTACATGCCGAGAAAATGGATGTGGATCAATTTATTGAATTTAATACCAAACCATTTGAACAGTCCGGTGCGGATCACCCCGTACACATCATCATGAATCCTCCTTATGATGAGCGGGTGAGCATAGATAATGTATTTGAACTTTATGGTCAAATCGGAACCGTACTCAAACATAATTTTCCCGGCTCATCAGCTTGGATATTATCCAGTCACCATGATGCAATTAAAAAAATTGGACTAAGACCTTCAAAAAAGATAACTTTGTACAATGGTCAACTCGAATGTAAATATCAAGGATATGAACTCTTCTCGGGTAAACGTAAAACTTTCAAGCAAAACCTCAACAAGTAAAGTAATTGTTAAGATTGCTTTTTTCTGGTTAATTGCACATACTGCTATTGGCCAAGAAGTTCTCGGACTAAAATACACCTCTAAATTTTCCAATGAAGGAATGAACTATATTAAGGTTTCTCAAATTTTTGCCTCAAATAGCTTATTAAATCTAGTAAAATTCACAGAGTCAATATATGCACACCCCCCCTCTCTGCAAAGCTTGTCGAATAGATCAATTTATCTTCCGGTCTATAAACCAAGACATTATGGTGCATTTTGTAAAATTGAGAACCTGATAGAATCTGCCAGTAAGGTTCCGGTTCGATTCCGTTTAGGTTCATTGGATTATGTCAATTACTTAGAGCAGAAATACGTCGTATCGGACAGAAGTATGTCTCGAAAAAAGAAAAAAGATTGACTCAATGATTTGGACAGATTATAAATTGACTGGTTCAATAAACAAGGTTTTATTATTACCCTGGTACTCTTTTAAGCGGTTTTTTGCAATTTATCGTTTTCAAAAAAAAAAGCGCGGTAGGTGACCAATATGATTAGCCAGGGGCGCAGCGTAGGATGTTGTTGATAATCTATCTTGTTGACGAAACCTGCCTTGTCGTCAGGCAAGTTTTTGCACTGAAAAAATTATGATAACAATGGCAAGAGACATTGTTAAATTGAATTAATTCGTATTTTTGTACCTGCAAGAAACAAAACAATATCCCCCACACTAATTTAAAACACCTGATTGATCATGATTAAGCTATTTTATGAAGGCGGCCCTCTATTTATGGGCGTATTGACCATTGTCTTGATTATTATTTTATTGATAATAGGACAGTCCATTCGCCGAATTCACCGCAATCAATTTAAAACTGAAACATTAACTACACTAGGTTCAATCGGGTTGATTGCCTTTATCGTCGGATTATTGGGACAACTAGTTGGATTGTATGCAGGATTTGGCATGGCGGAACAAATGGAAAATATGTCTCCAGCTATTATCTTGGGAGGTATCAAGATCTCTATGATCACATCCATGTACGGATTAATCATCTGGTTAGTATCAAGATTGGCTATTCTTGTTCTAGGCTGGTATCATAAAATTAACTTTATAGACACACCTACTGAATAGAATTACTTTGTATTTTCTGAATCTATTGGTCTAATTCTCTATCTTTCCTCAGCAAAGAAAAAAGACCTTATGAAAGCGCGCATATTTTGGGCACTCGGTGCCATGATGTTTTTTCAATTTTTTGTTTGGGGATGTTGGTATGTGACCATGGGTGCTTATATCAACGAATTGGGATTCAACGGGGTCCAGTTTGGATGGGCTTACAGTACCACAGCATTGGGTGCGATATTTGCTCCATTAGTTGTAGGGATTATAGCCGATCGATATTTTGAGGGTCAGAAAATCCTGGGTTTCTTGCATATTGTTGGCGGGATTATCCTTTATGTGGTGACCTTTATTACTTCACCGCAGGCCTTTTTCTGGATTATGCTTTTATACACGATATGTTATATGCCCACCCTAGCTATAGCCAACGCAGTGGCATTTAACCAAATGGATGATCCTAAAAGTGAATTTCCAAAAGTGAGGGTGTTTGGTACCATCGGATGGATTATATCTGGGTTGACGATTCTTCTCTTGACTAAAACACTAGGCTATAATATCGAACCAACCAGCTTGCCATTTAAGGTCGGCGCGGTCATTTCAATTCTTTTGGGGCTGTATTGTTTCAGTCTACCCAGGACACCTCCAAAAGGAAAATCCACAGAGGTTTCAATCAAATCCTTATTGGGTTTAGATGCTTGGGATTTAATGAAAGACCGGTCTTTTGCTGTGATGATTATTGGTTCATTGTTGATATGTATACCGCTTACTTTTTATTACAACAGCACCAACTTGTTTCTCAATGAAGAAGGGATTGAAGGTGCTGCCGGGATTATGACTATGGGGCAAATGTCAGAAATTATATTTTTGCTTTTGATGCCCTTGTTTTTCAAACGTTTAGGCGTCAAAAAAATGATTCTTATTGGAGTCCTGGCCTGGATCCTTCGCTACATACTTTTTGCTTATGGAAATAGTGAAGAATTGATTTTTATGTATTATACAGCGATCATATTACATGGTGTGTGTTTTGATTTTTTCTTCGTTACCGGCCAGATTTATGTCGAACATAAAGCTCCAGAGCGGTTACGCTCCAGCGCCCAAGGATTGATCACAATTGCTACGTATGGTATTGGAATGTTTATAGGCTCTATGGTCCAGGGCCATGTTCAAGGAGCTCAAGAAATTGTCGATGCTTCTAATGAAATTACTGGTCATAATTGGACGAACATCTGGATATTCCCAGCTATATTGGCTGCTATTGTTTTTGTCGTATTTGCCATCTTTTTTAAAGATGAAAAAATTGTGGAAGCTGTTTGATGACAAAAAATATTATTTGAAAGTTAGTTAACTGCATTTACATAATTATAATATTTTATTGGATAGCCAAAGAATCTCGAATCAGACCAGAAAGCTGTAAAATAGCTACTAACGCAAGATCGGCTACCTACTCTAGGTTTTAATCGAAATTATGGAAAATGAGCAAAAAACCACACATTGGAACTCGAACTGTCTGGTCAGGGGAAGAAAAGCCCTTTTGGAAAAAAGCTACACAAACACCGGTAGTTCATAGTATCTCTTTCAGTTACAAGAATATGAATGAATGGTTGCAAGTGGCGCTTGGTCAAAAAGCGGGTCATATATATAGTAGAAATACCAATCCCACCGTTCAAGTGTTTGAAGAAAAGATCCGGGATCTGGAAGAAGCTGACGCAGCCACCAGTGCAGCCACTGGAATGGGTATCATCAGTTCCACCCTGTATACCATATTGGCATCAGGAGATAGAGTGGTTTCGTTAAAGGACACCTATGGTGGGACCAACGTTATTTTCAGTGAGTTTTTACCAAAAATGGGTATTAAGGTTACGCTCTGTGATACGACCGATCATAGACAAATTGAGCTGGAGGTTTCAAAGGGATGCAAGCTGCTCTATTTGGAAAGTCCTACCAATCCTACTACCAGCGTGATCGATATTGCCCGATTGTCAATAGCGGCAAAAGCCGTTGGAGCCATGGTGGTTGTAGATAATACATTTGCTACACCTATCAACCAGTTACCCCTCCACCTGGGAGCCGATCTGGTATTACACAGTGCTAGTAAATTCCTTGGTGGACATGCCGATGCCTTGGGTGGGGCAATATGTGGTAAGAAAAAATTAATTGATCAGATATACCATTACCGTGAAATCAATGGAGCCTCTTTGGACCCCATGTCAGCCTATTTGCTATTACGGGGGATGAAAACACTGAACTTAAGAATCCAAAAGCAAAATGAAAATGCACTGCAAGTTGCACAATATTTAGAAACGCATCCTGCTATTGGTCGGGTCTATTATCCGGGCTTGGCGTCTCATGAAGGACACTCAATAGCTAAAAAGCAAATGTGTGGATTTGGAGGTGTAATGAGTTTCAGGTTAAAAGAGGACAGTCTGGAAGCAGTTAGTCGATTCATGCCACGATTGCGATATGCACATGCCGCCGCTAATTTGGGTGCTGTTGAGACTACCATTGGACCACCTGCTACCACCAGTCATGTAGAATGCTCGCAAGAAGAAAGAGCCGCCTTGGGAATACCGGAAGGACTCATTCGATATTCAACTGGGATTGAATATGTAGAAGATTTAATTAGTGACTTGGAAAGAGCCTTAAAGATATTTACCTAGTTTGGCTTATGATATTTTTCTCTCATAAATAGACACAATGGAAGCTCCAAATCACCTATACATCAATGATTTCAAACATATTATTTATCAAATAGAAACCCATAATGAAAAAGACTTAATTTTAAAAAGTAAATCATTCTACAAGTGGTTGAAGAAAAGAAGATCGGTACGTGATTTTTCTAATAGAACTATTCCTAAAGAAGTAATAGAAAACCTCATCGAGGCGGCTTCAACGGCTCCCTCCGGTGCGCACAAACAACCGTGGACTTTTTGCGCAATTTCTAATCACCAGTTAAAAAAGAAAATTCGAAAAGCAGCGGAAATCGAGGAAAGGATTAATTATGAAAGTAGAATGAACAACCAATGGAAAAAAGACCTGCAACCCTTGGCCACCAATATGCATAAACCATTTTTGGAGGACGCACCCTGGCTCATCGTTGCATTTAAACGAGTATATGAAATGAGTCAAGATGATGAAAAGCTCAACAATTATTATGTCAATGAATCAATCGGGATAGCCTGTGGATTATTGATTACTGCTATTTATAATGCTGGCTTAGTGACATTGACCCATACACCCAGCCCTATGAAATTTTTAGAAAAAATCCTAAATAGGCCTAAGAATGAAAGGGCATTTCTATTATTACCCGTGGGTTATCCGGCAAACCCAACTTATGTTCCAGACATTCAGCGCAAAAAGCTCAATGAAGTAGCTGTTTTTCATGAATAGAACTAAATTGAAACCATATTTTAGCGTTTAATTCTAATTACTATAAATTGCTGATCATGAAATTACTCCCTTTCTTATTGATGATGATTTCCTCTGTGTTGATTGCCCAGGATCCTGATCATTTTACATGGCCCAACGGGGCCGAAGCGGCTATTTGTCTAACCTATGATGATGGGCTGGCTTGTCATGTAGACCTTGTAGTTCCTGCGCTGAATAAAGTGGGCCTAAAGGGCAGTTTCTACTGTACCGGAAATTCAGCATCGTTGAAGAATGATATGGGTAAGTGGAAGCAACTGGTGCTCGATGGCCACGAATTAGGTAATCACTCTCTATATCATCCTTGCCAAAAGGTGAAAGACGGTCGAGAATCCTTTGCCTGGGTAAAGGCTGAATATGATTTCAATCACTATAATAAAGAGCAGCTCCTTGCTGAACTTGAGTTATCGAATACTTTATTATCTGCAGTAGACGGTATACAACAGCGAACGTTTGCCTATACCTGTAGCGATCACCAGGTAAGTGGCGAATCTTTTGTTGAAGACATACGTCCACTATTTTCTGCTGCCAGAATTGATGGACCGATCCCGGATTCAATGGAAGATCTTGATATGATGTTTATGCCAAGTTGGGGTGTGGAAGAACATAGCGGTGCAGAGATGATTGCTTTTGTGGAAGAAGCAGCTAGAAAAGGAACGATTGGCACCTTTATGTTTCACGGCGTAGGATCCGATTACCTTAAGGTATCCACTGAAGCACATCAAGAATTAATCGAATACCTCGCCCAGAATCGGCATCGCTTTTATGTAGCTACTTTTAAAGAGATTACTGATTATATCCGA
>JAHEJC010000124.1 GCA_024639065.1 Lewinellaceae bacterium
TCGTTAAAGTAAACTTCAAATCGGAAATCCAGGTATGGGTACCTCTAAGATTTTTGACATTCACATCCGTAATGGTTCCAGTGGCGGGGACATTGATAATCGAGGTCTGATTGCTGGTTGTGAATATGGGGATAGTAATAGGTAAATTCGTGGCATTATATTCCAGGCAGACATTATTACAAGCAATCGGAATATCCAGGACTACCGGATTTTGTGCGTAAGAGGATTGACATGCCGGATTAGACTGTAGTCTGGATAGAACCGTATAGGTGCCACCGACTAAGTTATTAAATGTATTTGACGTTTGCCAGTTTCCGCCATTGTCGACGCTGTATTCCAGGGATCCATTCCCGTTGGCAGTGACAACAATCGTTCCCGTCTGATTATTACAGTTGGGTTGAGTTGTGGCGACTGCTGTAATATCGGGAGCGGTACAGTTCGTTGCACCCTCTAGAATGCCTATTCCCGCAAAGGCCATTTCGGTGGTTCCTGCATTAGGTGTCACGGTCACATTGATGGTGCCCGTACCTGTAGACATGACTTCTTTCCCAAAAGAAACCAACAGATCGGTTGAACTGGGCTGATCATTGATCATCAGTGCACCGGTAGCTGCACTTTGCTGAAAGTTTATCGGTGTACCACTTCCCGTAATGGTCACGTCGTGATCAATCGGGGCAAAGACACCCAAGCCAAAAAGGAACAGTTTATAATTGGTATTATTTTTTAATCCACTAAATGTGAAATTAACGGTTCCTTGAGTATAAGCAACACCCTTCATCGGATTCAATGATTGCGTATGTTGTGGCAACGTAAAACTACCAGAATTGAAGCCACAGCCGCCGACACCACAATTCGTCGCGGTTGTAGTGAGATCGATAGTTGTTGGCGTGCCATCGTCCAACGATAAATTGGTGAGGCTCAAATTTCTTAAATCAGAAGCCCTAACCCAATTATTGGGGCTGTCTGTAGAGCTTTGATTATCAAAATCCACTCCGACAATAGGCGGAATTTGAGCGTCTGAAATATTTACGGTAACCGGTTGGCCTAGCATTCCAATAGGGTAATTGGCGTTATCCCCGGTTGCCGTAACAGATTGAGTGATAGTGCCAATTTGCGGACCTTCAACCAGATTGTCACCTTTACCGCGCACCGTAATGGTCTGTGCAACGGTATTGCCGAAATTCACTATCTGCGTTTCCGCAAAAGTGATTCCGTCTGTACTGATTTCAGTTTGAGCATCGACCACCAAGGTTACCGTAACAGTCCCTACAGGATTAGTCAACAAGGCCAGCGTATAGGTATCCGTTTGTCCACTTTCATTGACGATCGTGTTTGCTCCACTGATGACTACATTTAATCCTGCGATGGCTTGATTCTGATTGATCGTAAAGTTTTGCGCATTAATGGCAAAAAAGTAATTGTCAACAGCTTCTACCTTTATCCTTGCCATGGTTGTATTGATGTTGGGAATATTGAGTATCTCGGATCCATCATTCGGGGTACTATTTGCCAAAGCTATAGGAAAAGTCACACCACCGTCTACAGATAGGCTAATTTTTACATTTTGTGTATTGATAGGTGCTATATTGGTGCCATTTACTGTCCATGAAATGGTTTGATTTGTCCCACCCGTATAATTCACTGCGGCGCTTTGACTCGTTACCTGAAAAGGCCCGCCATTGTTTACCACTGTAATTCTCACATCGTCAGAATTGATGCCACTTGCCTTGATGACCGCTCCCTGATAGTTTATTTTGTGATGATCATTGACGGTCAGACGAAAGTTAATGTCTCTTGGTTGTGTGGGTAGTACCTCTTCAGTGGTAGCAAAACTGCCTGCAAGCAAATCCTTGATTTGTGGATAGGTGCGTGATGGATTTGTTGTTGGAACGAGTCGGGAAAATAAGGCTCCCTGCGCATCGTCTATTGTTGGCAGGCTTTGAGCTATCCCACCATCTAATTGATCCCAGACGTAAGTAATTTGATCGCCAATATTAGGATCTGTCGACATCCCCGATAAGGTGAATGGTGTGCTGATGGGTATGCTTCTGTCAGCACCGGCATTCGCAGTTGGAATTGTGTTGCCGGTGGGTATTTTAGTACCCGTATTCGCTTCTGTAGTAATAAGGTGGTTCGCTAATTCATGAAAAGTTTTTGAATGGGCAAAGGGATCTGTATTGCCTCCGTGTATAGATCTTCCTGCATTCTCTGGTTCAAAATTGTTATTACCCCCATTGTTTATGGTATGTGCCTGACTAAACTGATGACCCATTTCATGCCTGGTCACCGGTATGTCGAATCCTCCTGAATATCCTGTTTTGAATCCTCCAGCGCATCCACCTCCAAAAGTTGGGCCTAAAATTACATGACTGAAATCATAATTGGCTGCCCCAACGGCATTGTCAATGACCGTTGCCTGATTATTCAAAATATTGGCGTTGTTCTGGCAACCGGCCCCAACCATAGTAGGCCACGGATCCGTTGTGGCATCCGTATAAATAATATTGCGCATAAGGTTATCGGGGATCAGTTCGAAACGCACACAATACTCGCTGCCATACGTGTCATTTATAATCGCTATCCAATCCTTCATCTGCCTGAGCACTTCATCTACTTTCTCCGTATCGTTCGCTCCAGGCACGGACTGTGTATATTCTCCAACACAAGAAACAGCCAGCCGCAATACACGCAAATTTGCACCCCGTTGAAGATTCGTTCCAATAAATGGAGCAGGATTGTTTTGAGCGGTCACCAATATGGATAAACAGATAAAGAGAAATATAGCGGTAGTGCGTATAGATTGTTTCATCACTTGATTTTACTAGATTTAATTGTTTTAATAGCACCTGCCTGCAATACCCAATCTTGGCTATAAAACCATCTAGCCGCACAGTATCTTGGACGTTCGTGGAAACTAATATACAATTTAATCCGATTATGACTCTGGTAGCCACTTTTTTATAAAATTCACGTATAAACACCAAAAGCACTCTGTAACTCAGATGTCGTTATAAGGACGTTAGCTGAAATCATCTTCATAGCAAGTCGGCATGTAATTTTGTTCCCTGGATTTGAAGTTGAGTTAGGAGGAAATTTTTCCGTCGAATAAGCTCATTGACTCATTATGCTCAAATAATTTTTGAGTGAACACTCGCAAGAACCAAGTATTACTGTTATTGCGAACTACCTGAAAGGCAGTGAAGCAATCCGTTCAAATAGCTATGATTGTGTAAAATAAACAGCTCTATTGACAACATCTCATAACTAATAAGCCTATATTCCAACAAGTCAAAAAGCCCTTCAGAAAACTTAGACTTTAGACCCTAGGCCTGCGTTACATAAACTTTCCGCGCCAGGCCGTGACCGCAGGCATCCTTCTTTTAGCGATCTTTATTTTTTCACCATTTTTTAAAAGGAGATAACTTGATTTGCCTAATCCTTTAATGAATCTTACATTGACCAAGTAACTCTGATGGAACGTATATATCCAAATAGTCCAAGTTCATCTTCAAACGATTTTAAGGTTCGTGCTATAAAAATGGAATTGGCTTCTTTTCGATAAATGTGAGTATAGTTGCCATCCGCTTTAAGGTAGATGATAGAATCGACGGGACCATAGTTCACGTTTGAGTTTACCTTTAAACGCAGGTTTTTGGGTTTGAAAGCCCTTAAAACACTAACCGACTTTTAATTTGTACATAGAGAGCGATAGATCATGAGCTATTCTTTTTGGATGTTAATTTTTTCCGCCTCTGTATTAATCAATTCCAAAGAACCTCCAGCCACTATTTTGATGATGAAAGAATCTTCAGATTGTCCCAATAAATGAATTCCATCAATGGTAACCAGATCCTGGATGGAAATCAATGCTGACGTATCATTGCGCTTAAGTATGCATTCCCTAATGACCAACCTGGAGTGATTGCGGTAGATTTTTCTAAAAGAAATGCGCAGTATATCCTTATAGTGAGTGACAATGGAGTCGGTTTACCGTCTGGTTTTAACCAACGGGGACTTCATTCCATGGGTTATCAATTGATCGAGGATTTTACCCGAAAGCTTAAAGGGGATTCTTCAGATCTTGGTTTTACTACTTTGAAGAATAGAGTATTGATGTAGTCTGGGAGCGCTGACAGCGCTACATTCATTAGTATAAATACTATCATCTCAAATATTAGTAGTTCCTAATCCCTTGTTGCCTGAAGCGCTATCAGCGCTTTTATTGATATCGCTCCTTCAGGGCTCTGATATCCTATATCTACATACTCTTTCAAGTTGTATTTTGCAATCCGATTTTTTCATTATTCATTTTTAATTATAAGCGCTCTATTAAGTACTCCTCAAAATGTTTCCTTTTCTTTGTATTTGCATTCTTTCATTCTTAATTATTCATTCTTAATTATTTGAAAATGTACGATAAACTACTTTCTCCATTAGATCTTGGTTTTACAACATTAAAGAACAGAGTCTTGATGGGCTCTATGCACACCATGTTAGAAGAGATGCCAGGGGGTTTTGAACGCGCTGCAGTGTTTTATGCCGAACGAGCTCGCGGACAAGTAGGCTTGATCGTAACTGGGGGTATCGGTCCCAATGAAGAAGGCGGAGTAGGTCCCCATTCTGCAAAACTGACCAAAGAAAAAGAACTCGCCCAACATAAAATTATAACTGAAGCCGTGCATCAGGAAGGAGGCAAAATCTGTATGCAAATTTTGCATAGTGGACGATATGGATACCATCAAGAAATTGTGGCACCGTCCCCAATACAGGCTCCCATCAATATGTTTAAGCCAAGGGAAATGAATGATGAAGACATTGAGCGAACCATTCAGGACTATGTAACCTGTGCCATGCTTGCACAAAAAGCAGGATATGATGGCGTAGAAATTATGGGGTCAGAGGGTTATCTGATCAATCAATTTATTGCCAAACGTACTAATCATCGGACCGATGAATGGGGTGGAGTTTATGAAAATAGGATTAAATTTCCAATTGAAATTGTCAAACGAACCCGAGCGAAAATAGGTGAAAATTTCATTCTGATTTTTAGATTATCCATGTTGGATTTGGTAGAAGGTGGCAGCACCTGGGAAGAGGTAGTCATCCTGGCCAAAGCCATTGAACAAGCAGGTGCTACTATTATCAATACCGGCATTGGATGGCATGAGGCCAGAGTACCTACTATTGCTACCGTGGTGCCTAGGGGAGGATTTGCCTGGGTTACCAAACGCTTAATGGGCGAAGTAAATATTCCCTTAGTAGCCGTCAACCGGATCAACATGCCGGATGTTGCTGAAAATATATTACAGGATGGATGCTGCGATATGGTGTCTATGGCCAGGCCATTCCTGGCTGATGCTGATCTGGTGCTGAAGACTATGGAACACCGTGTGGATGAGATTAATACCTGCATCGCTTGTAACCAGGCATGTCTGGATCATACTTTTCAAATTCAGATTTGTTCCTGTCTGGTTAATCCCCGAGCTTGCCATGAGACTGAATTGAGTTTCCCCCCCACGGACACACCAAAAAAGATCGCAGTGGTAGGAGCAGGTCCTGCCGGTTTGGCGGCATCCACCTACTTGGCTGGAAGAGGACATTCAGTGGATCTATATGAAGCAGCTTCAGAGATCGGTGGCCAATTCAACATGGCAAAAGTCATTCCAGGCAAAGAGGAGTATCAGGAAACCATAAGGTATTACCGTCGACAAATCGAAGTAACCGGTGTACAGCTACACCTGAACACCCGAGTCAATGCTGAGCAAGTTATTGCTGAACGATTTGATGAAGTTATTTTAGCCACCGGTGTCACTCCAAGGCAAATTGATATTGAGGGCATTGATCATGACAAAGTACTGGACTATGCGGAAGTGTTATACGACAAAAAGGAAGTTGGAAATCGAGTAGCCATCATTGGCGCTGGAGGTATTGGATTTGATATGGCTGAATTCCTGGCACATGGCCTAGGAGAAAGTCCAAGCCTCAATACTAATAAATACATGGAAGAATGGGGGGTGGACATGGACTATAAATCAGGTGGCGCAATAGAAGCGCCTTCTCCGGAACCGTCACCACGTGAAATATATCTACTCAAGCGATCAACAGGAAAACATGGCAAAAAATTAGGCAAAACCACCGGCTGGATACATCGAGCCAGCTTGGCGATGAAAAAAGTAAACATGCTCGCTAATGTGGAGTATCTAAAAATTGATGACCAGGGATTGCACATCCGCCACAATGAAGAAGATAGAGTCCTTGAAGTCGATCATGTAGTCGTATGTGCCGGTCAGGAACCTCAAAGAGAACTTCACGAAACTTTAAAAAATAATGGGATCAATGTTCATCTTATTGGAGGAGCTGATGAAGCCAAAGAATTAGATGCAAAGCGGGCGATTAAACAAGCAGCTGAGTTGGCGGTGGTGTTGTAGTGTGGGTTTTGTCAAACCTGTGGACTAAAGTCCACAGTACTTACTTTTTCCCGATAATCATAAACAAAGGAAATTTCCTCAATTCCCCAGACTTATCGGACTCTATCACATAACATATCTCGTTATGGATCACCTTTAGTCCCAAGTCTGTCATCACTTGTTGAATTTCATCACGTTCAAATCCATTGTGCAGATCATATCCTGGAATATGGGCATGAAAAGAACCATCTTCTTTTTCCAAATCTGCAACACACAGGTAGCCTCCAGCTAGCAAACGGTCCTTACTGGATTCTAAAGCTTTTCTATAATCACGGATGTGATGTAACGTCAGTAGACTATATATTACATCTACTGCAGGCACTTCTTCTGGTAATTCTAAAAAATCTAAATGATAGGTGTTAAAGTGTTCAATTTCTTGTTTTGCTATTTTTTCATTCAACACGTTAATCATACCCTCAGATGAATCGACCAAAGCGATTTTGGAAAAATGATCTTCCAGGCAGAAACTCATTAAGCCGGTTCCACAGCCAACTTCTATAGCGGTCATACCCTTTGAATCGGGGATCGCTTGAATTAACTGTCGTGCAATAGACTGAGCTCTTTTCACCCTTGATGGATCAAGATCCCAGGTGACTGCTTCAAGATCGAAATGATTATTCATAAATAGATAAAGCTGTTTATAGGCCTGCCCAAAGGCAGGCAAGTTTAGGAGTTTAGATTTCTATGGTAAAGTTAATGATTTTTGTGGCTTTAAATGAATTGCAGGATCAGCCGAGGAGCGAGGTCAATTGCTAAAAAAGCGATTGAGCGAGTATTCCTTTTAAGAAGGGATGGATTAGTGTACTTAATCTATGGAGCAGCTCAGCAATCCCTTGGCGCTTACCGATCTGCTTTCCCTGGCCCGTATACCACACGGCCGCTCATCATCCCAGTGGGCACTCCATCCTTTAAAACATGACCACCGTTGACAAATACATGTTTTACGCCAGTGGCATATTGATGCGGATTTTCAAAAGTAGCGTGATCTTGAATTTCATCCGGGTCAAAGATGATCAGGTCAGCATAATATCCCACTTGTAATGAGCCACGCTTCTTAATACGTAACTTTTCGGCGCTTAGTGAAGTCAGTTTACGAATGGCTTCTTCTAGTGGAATCACTTTTTCATCTCGCACATATTTCCCCAACAGTCGGGCAAAGTTTCCATACGCTCTAGGATGTGAGTTAGAATTTAAGAAAACGCCTTCTGCAGCTAAAGCGCCTGCATCCGAACCGAATGTCATGTTGGGCATTTGAATCTGTCGCTTCACATTATCCTCAGACATTAGGAAGTATACCGTTCCTACTCTGCTTCCATCTTCTATCACTAAATCAATGGCTGCTTCTTCCGGTGAAGTATTACGAATCCGAGCTACTTCTGCTAATGACTTGCCCGTATATTCTCTCAAAGCTTCATTTTTAAAACCGACCAGGATTAAGTTTTCTGCACTGCCAGCAGCTGCATAAAGGTTTTCCCAATCCAATGCATCAACTTTCATTTCTTGGGCAACTTTTTTACGAATGGCGGGATCTTGCAGTCTTCTAGACCATTCCGTATAGCCACCCTCCTGTACCCATGGTGGCATAGCTGCATCCAAACCGGTGGCCCCCGCCACATAATTATACATATTGGTGGCAATATCAATACCTTGTTTTCGGGCGCTGTCTAATTTGGCCATGACGGCATCCAGCTTACCCCAGTTTTTCTGCCCAGCTGCCTTCAGGTGATAAATCTCAGCGCGGATTCCTGCTTCCTTAGCAATACGAATGGTCTCATCGATGCCTTCCAGCAATTTATTGCCTTCGCTGCGCATATGGGTGATAAACATCCCGTCATATTCCGCAGCCACTTTACTCAATTCTATTAACTCTTCTGTGGTTGCATAAAAAGCAGGCGCATAGATAAGTGCTGATCCTATGCCCAGTGCACCCTCTTCCATGGCCTGCCTGGCCAACACTTTCATACGATCCATTTCTTCCCTTGTAGGTGCCCGGTCTTCATAACTAATCTCATGTACCCTGGCCGTGGTAGCACCAAAGAAAGAGGCTACATTAATCGATACGCCTTTATCTTCCAGATGTTGAAGATATTCTGCCAAGGATGTCCAGGGAATCTCAAATTTTATGTCCCCTTGATTGTCTATCATGGCTTGTTTCATGGTTTCATTGAGCGGTCCCATGCTGGATCCTTCCCCCATCACCTCCAGGGTCACTCCTTGTCGCAAATCGCTCTGCCCTCTTCCATCGGCAATGAGCGAAACCGTAGCCCAACTGAGCATATTAATAAAGCCAGGACTCAAGGCCATTCCCTGAGCATCAATTTCCAGTTTTCCGGTAGCATTTGGTAGCGCACCAATAGCGGCAATTGTATCTGCATTAACAGCCAAATCACCATTAACCGGAACACTTCCTGAACCATCATAAATACTGGCATTACGAATAATAAGATCATAAGAAATCGACTGGCTACATCCACAGCTAAGAAAAAAACATATAGCAAGAAAACTGAACTTGGAAAGAAAACTCATGATAGGTAAATTTTCAGCTTGAAAATATTGAATTGATATTTTAATTTACAACTTTTTTATAATCCTTATCCATCCCAACCTGCCGAAAGACTCTGAAGTAATTTTTACCTAAGAATTTGGCTATAAATTAATCCGAATGTCCTCTGGCAATCAACGCTTTGATCAAATTCACGATAATTTACTGATATATTCTCTAAACGTAGGGTGGCTAGTTTTTGACCATAAAGATCGCTACCCACTCCAATATGATCCTCACCCAATAGATCAAGTTCAAGCTCTATGTCCTCGATCGCCCCATCTTTTGATCGATAAAATATCCAAATCATCCCATGACCATTTCATGGTAATTCCTTAAATTGTATGCTAACCAAAAAAAGTATCCGGTATTCCGTAGATTTAACTAATTCAAAAATATAACTTCTCAAAATTTAGAAACATGACGAAGATCAATGAAATATGGTTCTAGAGTTGAATAGGATATAAAAAAAGTAAAAACTAACTTTGTGGCTAGACCAATGTCTATTAAAATAGCATTTACAATAGAATACCTTATCTGCTTTTATTCCTAGACCGAAATATAAATTAGTATTACCGGCTCTAATGATCTTTCAAATGGGTTCTCATGCAGATAGTAATTTGTTGGATGGTCTATCTAATGAATTGGATTTTAAATCAATTAACTAGTCTACATTCCCATGGCGAATAAAATGTGAACAATAATTATGGACCAAAATATTTATAGCATAATCACAGGTACAGGGAGTTACATTCCATCAAAACGAATTGGCAATGATCAATTTCTTACCAATGAATTTTACGACATTGATGGGAAGAGATTTACAAAATCCAATCAGGATATCATCGACAAGTTTCATGAGATCACTACTATTGAAGAAAGAAGATATGTTACGGATGATTTAGTTACTTCAGATATAGCCACTTTTGCTGCAAATGATGCGATAAACGCTGCTAATATTGATAAAGAAAAATTAGATTACATTATTGTAGCACACAATTTTGGCGATGTAAAAAAGGACAATAAAAAAACAGATATTGTCCCTAGTTTAGCTGCCCGGGTAAAACATCAATTAGCCATTAAGAATCCATACACCGTTGCATATGATGTACCTTTTGGTTGTCCTGGATGGTTACAAGCTGTGATTCAGGCTGATTATTTTCTAAAATCAGGAGATGCAAAAAAAATATTAGTGATTGGGGCTGAAGTATTGTCGAGAGTATCAGATCCTCATGATAGAGATAGTATGCTTTACGGAGATGGTGCGGGAGCCATCGTCCTAGAAGGAAAGATTAGTAAAAGTCCTATTGGAATAATTACTCACCTAACCCGCTCCGATACTTTGTTGCATTCCGAGATGTTATATATGGACACATCTTATAATCCTGATGAATCGACCAAAGATGATCTTTTTATAAAAATGAAAGGGCGAAAGCTTTATCAATATGCGCTAGAAACTGTACCCCAAGCCATTAGAGAATGTCTCATAAAGAGTAATACTTCACTTCAAGAAATTTCCAAGGTTCTAATACACCAAGCCAATGCGAAGATGGATGACGCTATCCTTAGAAGACTTTATAATCTTTATGATATTTGTGAATTTCCAAAAAACATCATGCCCATGACTATTTCATGGTTGGGTAATTCCTCAGTGGCTACGATCCCTACTCTACTAGATCTTATTTTAAAAAATAAACTACCACCTCATCAAATAAATAGCGGTGATAATCTAGTATTCGCATCGGTGGGTGCCGGAATGAACATTAATGCCATAATTTATAAGGTGTAAGCAACTAAGGCCTTATTCTGACGTTTACAAGTACCCATATCTTTATTTATCGCTAAATACATTTTTGCCCAATATTTTTGGAAATTACACTGTAAGTCATGCTCAAGATATATATTCATCAATTTCTTCTCACTAATGGGAATCGGGATATCAGCATGACCATCTAATCTATTACCAGAGACGACTTTAATAAATCATAAACCTTCCTTGGAATTGCGGATGATGCCATGCACATCATTTTATGTCCTTAAAGTCAAATAATCCTTCCCTGGATCAAGCCTAATTCAGTATCTTAGAAAATTGATTATTTTCTAAAAGCCCAAATCCAATGAAAAAGACAATTTCCACTGCGGTTGCATGCTTGTTAATCCTCACTCTTTTCGCTCAAGAAAAAGAAAGACTTTCGCTGGAGCACTATACGGATTATGAATGGACTTCATCTCCACAATTATCTCCGGATGGAACTCAGATTCTTTATTCCCGCTCCTGGATTAATCTCAAGGACGACAAAAGAGAGACTGATCTATGGATCGTAAACGTAGACGGTACTATGAACCGGTACTTTTTAAATGGATCGAATGGCAGATGGTCCCCGGATGGATCCAGAATCGCATTTACCCGTAAAGGCGAACCGGATGGGACACAAATATTCATTAAATATTTAGGCGTGGAAGGAGAACCCACGCAAATTACCAAGTTAGAGAAGAGCCCTTCAGGTATGAAGTGGTCACCCGACGGTAACTACCTGGCTTTTACCATGCATGTCGACTCTGAAGCTCCGCTTCAGTTAACTGGCATGCCCAAAAAACCCAAAGGTGCAAAATGGACTGAAGCCCCCCGGGTAATTGACCAGGTGGATTATACCCAAGACCGGGTTGGTTTTTTAGAACGTGGATACCGACAAGTATTTATTGTACCTGCTGAAGGAGGTACGGCGAGACAACTGACGGATGGAAACTGGAATGCCAGTAATGGGATCGAATGGAGTCATGATGGGCAGCATATTCTATTCTCTAGCTATCGAAAACCAGATGCGGAGTATGCCAGAAGACAATCCAATATTTACTCAGTTTCTTTAAATAATAAGGAAATAAATGAATTGACTACCAGAGAAGGAGGAGAATATGCCATGCGTGTTTCACCCGATGGCAAATACATTGCTTTCATTGGCTCTATATGGACGAAAAACTTTTATCACGATCAAAAATTAATGATGATGAAAGCTGATGGCAGTGATGTAAAGGTTATTTCCGAACAGCTGGATCAAACTCCAGGAGGACCTATGTGGGCGCCTGACGGTTCCGGCATATATTTTAACGTACGAGAATATGGTAACAGCAATCTTTATTTTGCGGATTTCAATGGAAGTACCAAGAAGGTGACTGAGGGGAACCATATGTTGTCGGTGAATGATATTTCACCAAACGGACAAGCAGTCGCTACCTGGAGTGACCCCAACAACCCGTCCGACATCATGGCCTTGGATTTGAAGTCTCCGCAGGAAATGGAGCGGATCACCCATGTAAACAAAGACATTTTGGATTTTATTAAATTGGGAGCTGTAGAAGAGCTATGGTATAAGTCAAAGGATGGCAAAGATATTCAAGGATGGATCGTGAAACCGCCGGATTTCGATGCGAGTAAAAAATATCCATTGGTCTTGAGAATTCATGGCGGGCCTCATGGGATGTATCATGTAGGATTTAACTACAACTTTCAGCTGCATGCTGCTCAAGATCAAGTCGTACTATACACTAATCCACGCGGATCTACCGGATACGGGTACGATTTTGCGAATGCCATTCAAAACGCCTATCCAGGCAATGACTATGATGATCTCATGGCCGGTGTAGATGAGGTCTTATCCAAAGGATATATTGACGAAAATAAGATGTACGTATATGGTGGTAGTGGAGGTGGTGTCCTAACCAGCTGGATTGTAGGACAGACCGATCGATTCGCAGCGGCTTCGGTAAATTACCCAGTCACCAATTGGTTTTCTTTCGTGGGTACTACCGATGGGGCCGGCTGGTATTACAATTTCGAAAAATATCCATGGGAAGATCCCTCAGAACATATCAAACGCTCGCCCCTAATGTATGTTGGGAATGTAAAAACACCGACTATGCTTATGTGTGGAGAAAATGATTTGCGTACCCCGATTTCACAAACAGAAGAGTACTATCAAGCGCTTAAGATGAATAAAGTTCCCACGGTGATGGTCCGGTTCAATGATGAATTTCATGGCACCTCCAGTAAACCATCTAATTTTTTGAGGACTTTTGGCTATTTGAATGCATGGTTTGAAAAACATCCTAGTAAAGAAGAAGTGGTTAAACCGTAAGTAGTTTAGAATTGATTGATGCGTTTAGGGGTTTAGACGAGGTCATCTAATTTCTTAAGTTGATATGATTTGCTGAATTATTTAGAAAGGAGTTTAATGTATGTAAAAATTAGCTAGCACAAGGCTGGCTTAAAACAAGGAGATAACTTTCCTAAACCGCTAAACCCATCAACTCTTAAACCCTTTCTTAAGGATGCCATAAAAGAGCATGATATTCAATGCAATTTTGCGACAATCGGTACAATGACCTAATCATAACACGATGACGATTAAATAATCGTTTATGGTTTTAATTGAATGGACATTCCGAAATATGTGCTGTTCGGGTCAGTACCTCCAGTTTCTTGCATTCTGATGGCTATCAGATCACCCTTGTTGACGGACACCGCATCTGTGTCTTCTTTAAATGTGGTACCATCACTATTATTGAAGGTAAGTTCTAGTGCAGTGTCTGCACCATTCACTCTAACCGTAAAAACTGCAACAGCCCCCGATGGAAGTGCTGATATCGGCTTGATTAATAGGTTAGTTAATGTCCCATTATAAGGTATCACGTGTTGAGCAAATCCCTCACCTCCTGAAAAACCGGAGATTGAAAAGTCCAGCGTGTACTCAAAGCTACATTAATCCAACCCAGCCCAATAAGGTGCTCAGCACTACTACCTCCTCCTCCTGATCCACCAACAATACTCCAGGATGCTCCATCATATTGATATAGCCCTTCAGAGATTGATGTTTGGTATACCACCATACCTCAAAAGACCCTTTTAGTAAAAAGACGGCACCTATGGTCTGAATCATTATTGATCATATAAATGGTTTTCTAATCTCCAAACCTCAATAAACCTCTAGACTTTCAAAGTAATCCATTCAATAGGATGATTATAATGGCAAGCGGAATCAAGACCTGGGCAATAATTTTCCAGTAGTTCCCTATTTTGGTTGGGTGGCTGGCTTGATAAAGGTGATCCCTAAATCTGAAAAAGCCTACTTTATAAACGGTAAATAGTACAATGCCTAATCCACTAAGTGGCAACATAATGCTATTCGTCATGAAATCCAAAGACTCGTACACGGTGGCTCCAAATATTCTAATGGGATTGTCGAGGTAAGAAAACACACTGGGTATTGAACCTAGTCCTATGAAGACTATAGGAATCATTAGCGCGGCAAATGGAGACAACGAATATTTGTCTTGAAAACTATCTTTTAGCCCCTGAATAGAGGTTATAAGCGAAGTGAATCCAGCCAGAAATAATAGCATAAAAAATAAAGCACCGATCAGTTGACCATATTCCAACTTGGAGAACATAGCCGCCATGGTTACAAAAACCAGATCGGGCCCGGAATCCGGAGAAAGTCCCAAACTAAAGAGAGCAGGGAAGATCATAAATCCGGCCAGAAAGGCAAAAAACGTATCCGCAAAAATAATCCAAGCTGAAGCTGTGACCAGATTATCTTCTTTACCGGAATAACTGCCAAAAGCAAAGGCGATGGTCATGCCCACGCCCACCGAAAAGAATAATTGGCCCAATGCACCCATTACCGTATCCAGGCTGATTTTACTAAAATCAGGGGTCAGATACCAACGGTATCCTTCCAGCGCATTGTCTAAAGTAGAAGCCCATACTGCCAATGCCAATAAGATAATGACTAATCCTATCATCATCCATTTTACATAACGCTCTAATCCGTGCTGAAGATCCTTACGTAAAATCCAAAAACTAAGGATCATAATAATAAAGATGGTCAAGATCACTTTAACAAATTGGGTGGTAATCGAATCAAAGTGAGCTGGTAATTCTTGCGCTGTGTAATTGTCCAATCTGCCTACGGCTGCTTCGTAGAAATAGATTAATACCCAGGCCATGATCATTACATAATAGGACATGATCAATAGGTTAGCCATTGCCCCCCACCATCCCAAGTTATTCCAAGCGGATTTTTTCGCCAGTTTCCCATAACCCAGTAAGGGGGTAGTCTTGGACATTCGACCTAAACCAATTTCCATAATCAAAATAGGAAGACCTATAAACAAAATAAGCCCCAGGTATACGAGTAAAAAAGCGCCCCCACCGCCTTCCCCTACCATGTAAGGAAACCGCCAGATGTTGCCCAATCCTACCGCAAAAGCAGAAGTAGTTATAATAAATGTAATCCGGCTACTCCAATGATTTGATGACATGCGTAGGTTTTATCACAATATATCAAGAATTTAAGCACTTATTTTTCAATACATATGTGCTAGAGAAGAAAGCATGGAAAGTATTTGTCAATGAAAGTATATTACGGCTCGATTAACACATGATATATATGCACTTGATTATCCAATTACTATTTACTCGGTGGGCTAAAGTCCACAATACTCATAATCCTGCTTGGGGACTTTTGACTTTAATCAACGGGTAAATCAATAAAGGTAAAGACAGCTCCAGCATACCATGTCATGTATTCCGAAAAAACCAATTTACTTTACTCTGTGGGTGGAAACCCACATTACTTTTACTCCACTTTTAGGATAATCTTTCCTTTATTTAGATTTGATTCCATATAAACATGGGCGGCCGATACATCTT
>JAHEJC010000509.1:0-2645 GCA_024639065.1 Lewinellaceae bacterium
CATGACTAGTTCCTGATAAATAAATAGAGTACAAAGCGGGACCAGCGCACAAAGAAATGCAACCAATATGTTGCCCCAAAGAGGCATGCACTTTAAAAAAGCACTATATGCCCATAACAGTAAGGAAACTATTATACCCAGCAAGGTCAGGGATCTTATAAGTATTGGTAGTCCAAAAGGAACAATCAAAAATCCAGCAAGCATAAAACCAATTGCTGCCTTTATTAACCATGATTTGGTGAATTGGGTCGAAGGCTTATTGGAATGGTTAATTCTATCAATAGATTGATCATATGCATCATTTAGCAAATATCCGAAAATGGTGAAGCAGCTTATATAAATACAGAGGACTATAATGGCCCCAAAAGCACTAGCCCAATCTTCAGTAGGCATAAACGTATACGTAATTGCTATAATAGTTATCCATACAAGAATTATGTTTTTCCACCTGATTAGCCTAAGCATAAACACAAATATCTTTTACTTGAAAACTTTTTTACTTTTGTCCACTTTAATATAAGTATGACTTTAAAGGAGCAATATATTAATATTCGCAGTCACACTGAAACATTGTGTAAACCATTGCGGAATGAGGATTATGTATCTCAACCTGTTTATTTTGCCAGCCCTCCCAAATGGCACCTGGCACATTTGACCTGGTTCTTTGAAGAATTTGTGGTCAAAACTTTCAAAAAAGATTATCAGGTCATCAATGCTCAGTTTAATTTCTTGTTCAATAGTTATTATAACCATGCCGGCAAAAGAGTTCAACGCAGTAATCGGGGAGGGATTATTCGGCCGACGGTTGAGGAGGTTTTTGAATATCGAAAATATATCGATGAAGTAATGCTGGATTTGATTGATACGCTTGATGATCCTGTATTTAAAGAATTGGTTATTCTAGGTCTCAATCATGAACAGCAACATCAAGAATTGTTTATGACCGATCTCAAACATACCTGGGGTCATAGTCCCACTTGGCCGATATATGATCAAAAAGCTGATTTGGTTAATTCACCTTGTGGCAAATTGGGTTCGGTCAAAATAAATGAAGGGCTTTATAAAATCGGATATAATGGGGATGGATTTTGTTTTGACAATGAACTGGGAAGACATCAAGTGTATTTGAATTCATTTGAAATCAGTACAGCTTTAATTTCCAATGCCGAATTCATAGAGTTTATCCAAGATGGAGGATATCAAAATTTTAACTGTTGGCTGGATGAAGGGTGGACTTGGATTAATGAACAAGATGTTCAAGCCCCGTTATATTGGATAAAGCAAGATGATCAATGGTGGAACTATACTCTCGCAGGACTAAAACCTGTTCAATATGGCGCGGCCGTTTGTCACTTGAGTTTCTTTGAAGCCTGGGCATTTGCGGAATGGTCAGGAAAACGACTACCAACTGAATTTGAATGGGAAGTTGCAGCAGATCAGTTCGATTGGGGAACACGGTGGGAATGGACTAACAGTGCCTATCTTCCGTATCCAAATTTTAAGAAGGCCCCGGGTGCAATCGGTGAATATAATGGCAAGTTCATGATTAACCAGATGGTGTTGAGGGGAGCATCTGTGGTAACCGCTCTAAATCATAGTAGGAAAACCTATCGCAATTTTTTTCATCCGCCGGAACGATGGCAATTCACCGGTCTAAGAATCGCTAATGATATATGAAAACATTTGCAGAGGATGTTAATAAGGGCTTGTCTTCAAAATTCAAGCACCTTTCTTCTAAATACTTTTATGATGATCAAGGCAGTCAAATTTTTCAGCAGATTATGCATATGCCTGATTATTACCTCACCGATAGTGAACATGAAATATTGCAGGAACAATCAAGCCAAATCGTCGAATCCCTTGGGTTTGATTCTCACTTCAACATTATTGAGTTGGGACCTGGTGATGGTCAAAAAACATTTCATTTTCTTAAATATCTAGCGGACAATCACCTTCCTGTTACCTATATTCCTGTGGATATTTCTGCAGCGGCAATTAATCTATTAACGGATAAATTGCATCAAGAATTACCGGGATTAGATATCCATCCACTAGTTGGTGATTATTTTCATGTACTAGATGAAAACTTTGAATTCAAAGAAGATCCAAAGTTATTAATGTTTTTGGGTAGTAATATCGGGAATTATCGAACCTCCGATGCTGTCCGATTGCTCAGTTTATTTGGTTCAAAAATGAATTTAGGGGATAAATTGCTCATTGGTATGGACCTTCAAAAAAATCCATCCACGATTTTAAATGCATATAACGATCCTGCTGGAATCACCAGATCGTTTAATTTAAATCTTTTAAGCAGGATGAATCGGGAATTACACGCTAATTTTGATTTGACTGCCTTTGATTTTTATTGTCATTACAACCCTGAAACAGGTGAGGTCAAAAGTTACTTGGTAAGTCTCAAAGCTCAATCGGTCTTAATTGGTGCTTTAGGCAAATCGTTTGATTTTAAGGAGAATGAGTTATTATCTACGGAACTATCCAAGAAATATACGTATGACCAAATAGAGGCAATGTCCGAGGCAAGTGGCTTTGAAGTATTAAATAATTTTACCGATCGCAACCATTATTTTACAGATAGTCTCTGGACTAAAGTGGACGAATATTTAGAATTACCTAAATTTACTTAA
>JAHEJC010000509.1:2745-4188 GCA_024639065.1 Lewinellaceae bacterium
TGTGCAAAACTGACTTGAAATCCACATATACATTGCGCTGCGACCAATAACGAAAAGTAGTATTTCCAAAAGGAATGATAAAAAGAGCATCGGGCTTGGTGAAGCTTTTAGCCGCTTGAGCAATTTTGATTTCAGATTCAGCACGCTCCAGATATGGAAAATTATAGTAAGGATCTCTAGCTAAATAACTGTAGACCAGGGCCAGTATAATAAACAAACCAAGTCCAACATGCAGGTGTATAGGGTTTAGTCTGAGTTGTCTACTGAATTGTTGTAGTAAAAAAGCTAGGGCAATACAAAACCAGAATTCCAGCCACAAAGTCGATTTAAACCACTGCGTTTTTAAAAATAACTCACTATTAAATGCATTAATAAAATAAGTATATATGGCACATCCTATTAGAACTAGTGCCATGAATAATAGGGGGAAGTACTGCTTTTGTTTAAAATAAATGATAAATGAAATTACCGCCAGTATTAGGTAAACTAAATAATTCTCCCAGCCGAAGGTTGATGGGATAAAATGATGAGGTACTCTAAACTGAATAAGTTCAGAGAAAGTAATTATTTCTTCACTACCGGTATGTGCGATCAGACTTGCTATCCACCATCCACACAGCAATAAATAGATTCCTATTGACCAGAGGATTGGTTTCCAGGATTTCTTTTGATTAAGTGTTTGAATAATGGCTGCTCCAAACAACAAAACAAATAATTGAATGCCCACTAAAGTCTGAAAATAAGTGGCTATAACTAATACAAATGAAGCACGAACTAATCTATTTTTTAAAACCCACCAAATTGCCCATGTTCCTAAGGATTTTGCCGGTAGGCTGCTTACCAAATAGTTATAGTAAATCTCATTTCCTCCCAAGTCAATTTTCGCCATAAGGATTAATAAAATAAGTATAGCCAAAAATTGGAAAAATGGCGAATGCAGGTATAAAGAGCTAATATTCCATAGACTATGCAATAATATTATAAAAAAGAAAAAATGTATTCCAAAGGTTAAAAGTTGTTCAAAGGGTACCGTCCATGATATAATTTTAGACAATAACCAGCGTTCATTAGGCCATTGCTGAGCGATATAATGAAGGTATAAATCAGTTGAGTATACATGATTATTATTTAAATGTATACTGTATGGCAGCCACTCGGTCTGATCATTTTGTCCAAATTGATAACCATGCCATATATAAACCACGACCATTAAAATGCCTAAATAAAACCATCTGGTATTTTTTTTGCTACTTATTAATAAATCCATGCTTTGTAAATATAGATGAAGGTAATTTAAAGTCCTAACTATGGACGAGGGACCATTACGGAATAAACACAAAGAGTTACTGGTACGCGTAGGTATACCCGCTGCTCTTTTCTTTATTAATCTTATCATGCTGATAAGGTCGGTACCCTTATTTTGGGATTCTGTTCAATTTGGTT
>JAHEJC010000510.1 GCA_024639065.1 Lewinellaceae bacterium
ATTAACAATTTTAGAAAGTAAGCTTTATATTAACTCCATAAGATCTAGTCTGTGGGACGCCAAAATAATCCAAGCCTTGCGCATTGGTATTATTATAATTGGATTCCGGATCCACGTTTTCCAAATTACTGTGTAGTAATAGTAAATTTCTTCCTACCAGCGCAATGTTAGCCGATTGTAAAGGTGTATTGCCCAATATTCTATTCGGGATACGATATCCAAGACTTAACTGTCTGAACTTGATAAATGACGCATCGTAAATAAAGCGATCGGAAAGTTGCTGATAGGCACTCCAGAAACCGGGAATTTCGGTTGCATCCAAGGTCTTAGTTAATGGATTGCCTTCAGAATCCACACCGGTAACCGTTAAGGATTCACGTCCTTCAGAAACAAATCCCAATCCTTCCGTCCGCTCTGTAGTCATTTTGTGTCGTCCTGAGCCTACTAAACGCACATTGGTGCCTGAATAAATTTCTCCTCCGGTTTTGAAATCAATTAAGAAATCAAGGTAAAGGTTTTTATAACTAAAACTGTTATTTAATCCGCCCACTAGCTTATGTACACCATTTCCAATGATGGAAGTTCCATCTGATCTGACCGGCTGTCCATTGTCCGCATTAAATACGGGTTGGCCATTGATCATCATTTGGGTAAAACCAGTAATGGTGCTGAATGGCTGACCTACAATATTATTTATGAAAGCAAACCGGGTTCTTGGTTCACCGATCTGAATACTTTCGATGCCATCTGAAAGCGAAACCACTTCGTTATTATTGGTTGACAAGTTAAGCGATACGTCCCAATTAAAATCACCAGATCGTATGGGTGTACCCGTCAACAATAATTCTATTCCACTGTTATTCATCTCACCAATATTAATCGTGGTGGCATTAAATCCTGAAGTAGTAGCAATGGTGGCATTCAAGATATCATCCGTAGTTTTCTGGTTGTAATAAGTGAAATCAACCCCTAAACGATTTTGGAAAAACCTTAAGTCCAATCCAATTTCAAATTCAGTTGAAGTCAATGGTAAAAGAAATTTATTTGGAATAGAACTTTGAGAAATGGAGGCGGTTGGTTGTCCTAAGTGACCCTGTCCGAGACTATACGTCAAGTCTAATCTGTAAGGATCCGTATCTCCGCCTACCTGTGCCCAGGATCCACGCAACTTTCCAAAACTCAAAATGGATGTATTCTCCATTAATTCAGTGAAAACCAGGCTAGCACCAACGGATGGATAAAGGATATCGTTGGTCTCCGGATTCAAGGTAGAGAACCAGTCATTCCGCGCGGTTGCAGTTACATAAAGGAAACTCTTATAGCCTAAGGTAGCAGAACCAAATACAGAATTAATTCCTTCTTCACTAAATCCATATCCAGGACTTTGATTCTGTAAGTTAGCAAATGTATTAAAGAAGGGTATGTTGAAGTTATTACCACCTAATGTAAGCGCTTCGTATGAACGTCGCATTCTATTACCCCCTACAAATGCACTAGCGGAAAAGTCTCCAAATGTTTCATCGAAACCTACAATACCTTCAAGATTAATTTCACGAATTCTTTCTTCTCTTTCGGTTAAACCACCGGTTCGAGAATAGCCAGTACCATACGGCGTCAAATCAGATTCTCTTCGGGTATACCAGTCCATGCCTATACGTCCTTGCACAAACAAAAAATCGGTTACATCAAATCTGGCAGTGTTTGAAGTAATCACCCGGTCTCTGATATCTGAATTCTCAAATTGATAAGCGGCAAACCATGGATTCTGATTCCATAAGTCACCACTTATTTGGTATTCTTCACCAGTTCCTTTTCCATCTACGGGGACAGTCCCTTCTGGCACAGTACCTGGCTTATCCGGATTACCAATCAGGTCATCAACATTATAGTTTCTGGGTAGCCGTAAAAGCCCTTGCGGAGCATTTCCAGGTGAATCAGAAACTCTGGGACGATTTTGAGCATCTTCGTTGGAGTATAATATTTTCGAGGTGATCGTCAATTTGTCTGCGAAAGTTCCATTATAAGATAAACTTACATTTCTTCTGGTAAACCCTGCATTCGGGATAATACTTTCATTCTCTAAATTGGAGAGATTCAACCGGACAGTTTGATCTTCGGATCCACCGGAAAATCCCACTGAATTAGTCCAGGTGGTTCCGGTTTCATAAAAGCGTTTTAGATTGTCCCCGGCATAAGAATAAGGTCTACTCACTCCATCCCATTGAGGTACGCTGCTTCCATCAAATCGAGCCCCCCAATCACTGGTACCTACATTCCATGCTTCAGCTTGGTCTGCAGGTTTCCTGCCTTCGTTCCCTTGGCCGTATTCCTCTTGAAGATCCAGATGGGTAAAATATTTATCTACTACAAAATTGGAAGAAAACTCTACCCCGATTCCTTTTCTATTTTCGCCACTTTTAGTAGTAATCAAGATTACTCCATTAGACGCTCTGGAACCATACAAGGCAGCAGCATTCGCTCCTTTCAATACGGTAATATCCTCAATATCATCTGGATTAACACTAGACGTTCCATCTCCTTCATCCGATCCTCCCCAAAGTCCGGCTTGTCCAAAACCAGAGTTATCGATAGGTACCCCGTCAATAACATATAAAGGTTGGTTGTTGCCGCCTAAGGAAACATTCCCTCGAATGATTACCCGGCTGGATCCAGCCGGACCAGAAGCGATATTACTCACATTAACACCAGCTACTTTTCCAGCCAATGCATTGGCAATATTAACTTCTCTGGCTTCCTGAAAGGAAGAACCATCTATATCGGTTACTGAATAGCTAAGTGCTTTTTTGTCTTTTTTAATACCCAGGGCTGTAACCACAGCTTCATCTAAGAATACCCCAGCATCCAGAGTAACATTAATTTCTGTCTGACTGCCTACTTCAACTGTGAGGTCATTATATCCTGTATAACTAAAGACCAATGATGCATTGGCCGGTACTGTAATGGAATACTCTCCATTAATATCTGTTGCCGTTCCGGTACTAGTACCCTGGACCAAAATGTTCACCCCAATCAAGGGTTCATTTACATCAGACCCAGTCACCGTCCCACTTACTTGTTGCTGCGCAAAAAGTCCACAAACCAAGAAGGTGGAAAAAATTGTTAAAAGTAATTTGTTCTTCATATCAGCATTTAGATAAAAAAAATTGGTGAAAAAAAATAGATGTCAATACGTAATTTTGTTGTAGTAGCCTGTAAATTAACAAAACTTAAACATTTTCCAAATTCAAAAAATAATTATTAAATATAATATTGGATTACCTAATAAAATCTCCAATAGAAACCTCTAATGCGACTATAATTTATACTGATTCTAAATATGCGGCTAAATTAAGCCAAGGGTGATACTTTCAAAGCATTCTGTACAACTGGCTAAATACAGTTAAACATTTGCTAAAACGAATATAAACCAAATAAAGCTGTTTGTAATACACAATTGACAAGATTTTATCTCAGTAATTATTATAAATATTTATATTAAATCAGCTATAAAAATCGAAATTATTGCTTTAATAAGATCTACCTTTAACCAGTTATGAGTTTACGCAATCTCTATTATCGACTCCCTCCTAGTTGGAGATTAATCGCCAGAAAACTCTACTTCCTGCCTTTAGACTTAATCAATCATTGGTCAGGGAACAGACATCCATATGAACCACCAAGAGGAGCTATTTATATTGGATCTGGGGACTTTATTAAACAAGGTAAACATCATTTAGCACTATTAGTTAAGTATTTAGACCTTAATCCGCAAGCTCATATTTTGGACATTGGAAGTGGTATCGGACGTACCGCAGCTGCCCTCACCGATTTCCTTGATCCAAAAAATAGTCGATATGAAGGATTTGATGTAGTAAAAAAAGGGGTGGTATGGTGTAATAAAACCATTCAAAAAGACTACCCCAATTTTAATTTCACCTATGTCCCCCTTTCCAATGATCTCTACAACCAGACAGCTTTTCGTGCTGTAGACTTTATTTTTCCGTATGATGATCAATCATTTGATGGTGAATTTCTATTTTCAGTATTTACCCACATGCAACCCGTTGAGATAGATCATTATTTGAGTGAAATAAGCCGAACCTTAAAACCTCAAGGGAAGTGTCTGGCTACCTTTTTTTTATATGAACAAAAGGAAAAAGAAATTTTAACA
>JAHEJC010000125.1:0-14087 GCA_024639065.1 Lewinellaceae bacterium
GTTTTAGCGGGCATATTATCTATCATAGTTTTTAATGCTTTATCCATAATTAAAAATTTCAACAGTTTTTATATCAGAAATATAGGAATTTAGTCCTGGAATTTCTATGAATAATTTTCATAAACCTCTTAATTCTCAAAATACATGTTTTGGATAAGTCAAGAAACGATTCATTCATTCACATCCTATAATCGCAGCTTGAAAGACACCATTCGGTTTTACTTCAAATCCAGGATTCAAAGAGATTTGAAGACCAGCGCTGAAAAGTACATCGTCCATATCATTAACCGTCGTATTTGAAATAATACTATTGATGGCTTGATAGGCTCCCGTATGGAGTGGGATTCCAATCAAATCTAAATTTACCAAGCAATCTGCAGGCGTGGTTTCGATGTTGAATTGATAAGCTTCTTTCCAGACTTCAGCTTGTTGAATAGGAGTAAGCGATCGCAGATCATGCGTAACGCGTAAGTAATATTTTCCAGGCAACATTGAGACACCTATCTGAATCGAACTGGTATCCGCGGCGATTATCTGCGTCCTTGAGAGTATGATCGATGCATTATTTGAATATGCTGAAATAATATCTTCTGCACGAATGATATCTACCCAAGGATCTATAGTTAAAGCCCCTTTACTGAAATGTATTACCATATCCTGTATAGAGGTCAACTCAATTTGGAACCAATCGGAGTCGACCTGGTTTTCATCACCACTTGCGACGGTAGTTCCACCTAAATAGTAACTGTCTACTGGCACCATATCCGCTCGTTTTTGAGGTTGTCCAAAATACCAGTTGTTAGGATTTACACTACAGGCAAAATAGGGATAGTCTCCTTCATCGATAGCCGACATAACCTTATTTATATCGCCGGTTTGCCAGTCTCCTACATTACACAAGGGGGTACTGGTGGCCATGAGTTCACTATGCCTGGAAGTATAGCTGGTAATCCGGTCTGCAAAAAAGTGATGTTTAGTGATCTCTGAATTCATAAAAGGAGCAGGTGCACTCAATCCGTTCAAATAATCTCCCGTAGAACCATTAGCTCCTATTTGTGTCTTTAGGTACAGCCATTGGCGGTCTGCCCGGACAATCCCATCGGTGTTATCCGGAAGTGAGCAAAACAAGCTAAAGTTAACATCGGATACATAGTAAGTGTATTTAATATCGGTAGGTAAGGGGAGCAGCGGATTGTCGTACGATCCGTCCCATATGTTCGCTTCATTCAGGGTAGGATGAAGCCCGGATATATTAATACCGAATGTGCTATCGGTAGTCATTCCATTACAATCTATGTCCACATTGCTATAGTCTTCAGGTGCTATTTGAGGAATAGCTGATTCATTCATCCCAAAAAGATAAGCAGAAGGATAAGTCATGGTTGTGGTAACATAGCTATTTCTTAAATCCCTTACCGCCTCGCTGGTCAGATTAAATCCAATCTGGCTGGCTGCAGATGCTCCATCAGGGTCGTTAATGTTAGCACGGTTGGATCCTAAATGTGGTGTGCCCAGCGTAAGCAGCTTAGCTACTTTATGACCATCTGGTTGGTTGGGTTCGACCCACCAGGGATGAGACGTACCGCCATCAGTACTTCTTTGAAGGTACTCCCGAGCTGCAATACCTCCCATACTATGCGCAATGAGGATAACTTTATTTTTCCCAGTAATTTCAATTATTTTAGCTATCGCTTTGCCCAATGCAAATCCTTGTTTAACCGCTGAAGACTCATTGGATTTTGATTCATCTACAAAACTCTCCGGGTATTTGGTATTGGGATTGCTAGGATGAATCAGTCTTTTTTGAATAACATCATTATTCCAACTATTACTAAAATTGATAGCATATACGCAAGCATTTTCGATAATTGGTGGTGCATTATTAAATTCTTCCTGTACAAAAACATCAGCTTGCAAAATAGTAGATTGAGATGCATTTAGTAAAGCCTGGTAAACATGAGAAGCATCCAATGAATCTATATCTTGATAAGTAGTGATCCCCTGCGTTTTGTTGACCGTATAGTCATTATCCATCTGACCCCAAATGGAAAAAAAAGCGGTATCATTATAAATATCTGCCCATGAATTTGCGTTACCGCCCCACCCATGAATAAAAATAATAGGATGAACGCAATCGCTTTGTATTGCTGGTTGCGACCATGCAAAATTTACGAAAGCAAAAATGATCACCAATATTGATACACTGTAAATTCTCCTCATTTCGAATTATGATTGTCCTGCGAATATAACAACCATCCAGCGGAACTACAGAAATTCCTGAAAGCCACGAAAAAAAAGCCGCTAGCAATTCATCATTCCTAACGGCTCGGTCTTTCTGAGACACTAATGAAAAAAATCTACTAACCTTTTTGCTTTGTCATTCCAACCGGTAAATATTCATTCAAAATGGTGCTCATAGTGTGCCTAACTCAAAAACCATTTTCCATAGAGCTTTTAATGATCTCATCAAAGAGTTCTTGAGATATATAATCGGGATTATAATTTATTTCCCGGTATTCCAAATTCCTCACAAAAGCTCTCATATGATTTCGGGATCCCTTCATCAGGGTTTCATATACCAGATCAATATCCAGGTTGTCAACAACTTGATCTACCTGATTTTTTAAATCTAAAAGATCAATTTCTTCAATAGCTGCTCCAACCTTTATTGCTGCAACTTCATTCCCCTTTCCTTTCATTCATTCATTCAAAGCTCAAAACTAGTTAATGATTTATCAGCATTCAGTGATGTGAATCACATAACAAGCATAATCCTTCAAATTTTTTCAAGTAAGTAAACTCAAGCAAATATAATTGGGTTCAGAGCTGCTTATTTATTTAAGAACATAAGAGTATTCCTGCGTGATAGGGAAAAAGTAGTCACATTCTTGAATGACGATATTTGCGGTTGTGTCTTTTATCGCGGCTACTTCAACTCGCAAACCATCATGCTTTAAATGCCGGATAAGCTCCACATAATCCGCATCTCCAGACATAATGATCACCGTATCAACTTTGGAAGCAATTTGAACCGCATGTATGGTCAATGGAATGTCAGCCGACTTAAGACAAGGATGTACAGATCCATGAAACAAAGTACGCAGGCGTTCGGCTAATTTTTTAGAAATTTGTTTTCCTTCGCGAAAATAGATTAAACGAGATAAAGCTCGACCATCAGCTAATGTAGGAATCAACTTATCAAAGTCAATTACCGCATTCTGCTGACCTGTAACTTTAACCAAGCTTTTTTCAATATTGTTACCATCCACTAAAATGGCAACCGATTGATCGATAGAAATGGATTTATTACTCATGATCAGGAAGGATTAGGTGACAGGCAAATTTTCGGATATGAGTAAAAATAAGGAATTTGCCTTGAATAGAGAAAAAAGGTTTAGTTGTCTTTAAAAGATAATTCAAAATAATCCACACCCATTTCATGATTAGTTATTGAAAAACCGTTTTTTTGTAATAGGGTTTTCATTACCACATTGTTACTAAGCACTTCAGCATAAACTTTATTGATTCCTTTTTCTTTAGCTATTTCCAGAATAAAATCAGTCAAGGAGGAACCCAGTCCTTGGCCTTGCCAAGGATCAGCTACTAAAATTGCATATTCTGCAGTCTCATTCCATGCATCGCAAACAATACGTACCACGCCAGCCATTTTTTTCATACCATCTTCTTCAACTTCTGCGATAATAGCCATTTCACGGTCGTAATCAATCTGTGTAAAACGAATCAACAAATTGTGATCTACCTTAGGCGTATAGCCAAAAAATCGATTATAGATCGAACGTTTGGAGAGCATCTCAAACATGGCTGCTTCCATTGGTTCATCTTCTGGACGGATCGGCCTGAGTACCGTTTTTTTACCATTGTTCATGATTACTTCTCGATAATATTGGGTAGGATATGGGGATATTACTAAGTGCTCATAGGGCGTTGCATAAGCTACCTTATCATCGAGAACGATGTGTGCATCCAGCGCTAATCCTCCTTCTTCATCAACGGCGAAAGGATTAATATCAATTTCTTTTATTTCAGGGAAATCCATGACCAGATAAGCAAATTTCACCATAAGAAATTGTAAAGCGGAAATATCCACTCCTGGCATTCCTCTATAGCCTTGTAACAATTTGTAAACTTTGGTTTTAGAAATTATGTTTTTAGCCAAAACCATATTAAGTGGTGGTAAACCAATATTGGTATCCTGAAACAGTTCCACCAATATCCCGCCATGACCAAATACAAGTACTGGACCAAAAATCGGATCCTTCTTTGCTCCTAGGAGTAATTCATAGCGTTTGTGCACCATTTTCTCAACGCGCACGCCATCAACCCTTACCGATGCTGGTTGATTTTCAAGCAGATCCATGATTTTATTAAATGCCTGCTTGGCTTCCTCGTTGGATTTGATATTTAGAATTACGCCTCCAATATCTGTTTTATGACCAATATCCGGAGAAGCTATTTTCATCACCACAGGGTAGCCCAACTGATCACCATATTTCATGGCGGCTTCAGAAGTACTGACTACTTTTCCCTCTGGAGTAGGGATTGTATAATAATTAAGCAACTGTTTGGCTTCCTCCTCAGTAAGCTGGCGCCGACCAGATTCGTAAACCCGATTAATAAGCACTCCAGCTTTATCTTTTTCCAAATTAAGATCAATCGGAATATTAGGTGGGGTTTCGTAGAGCAGTTTCAGACTATTGAAATAGTGATACATTTTCAAAAATACATCTACTACATTTTCTGGGTACCGGTAATTGGGGATACGCCCGATTTCCAATATCTCTCTTCCTGCCTGCACATCCATTTCACCCATCCAACAAGCTAATATTGGTTTATCAATAGGTTCCACTACTAATGCCTTAGCTACTTCGGTAGGGTCCGTTACGGCTTGAGTAACTAAAATGGCCAATATAGCATCAACATTCTCATCCTGATTACAGAGTTGTACAGCTCGTGTATATTTATCAGCATCCGCATCACCAAGTACGTCCACGGGATTTCCATGACTCCAATGAGCTGGAAGTATTGAGTTAAGACCTTGTAAGGTTTTCAAGGATAATTGGGCAAGTTCACCGCCATTCAAGGTTAAATAGTCCGTGGACAACACCCCAGGTCCACCAGCATTGGTGATGATGGCAAGCCTATTTCCTTTTGGAAGTGATTGCATAGCCAAAGCCTGTGCACAATCAAATAATTGTTGGATCGTTTCTACCTGAATTATCCCGGTTCTACTGAAAGCAGCCTGAAATACGGCATCACTACCTGCCAGAGAGCCAGTATGAGACAAGGAGGCCTGCGCCCCTGCTTTACTTTTGCCCGCCTTTAAAACAATGATGGGTTTGTACCTGGCAAATGCTCGAGCAGCACTCATAAATCGTCGAGGATTTTTAAGGCTTTCCATGTAGATAAGTATACTGCCCGTATGCGGATCCGTACCAAAATAATCTATCAAGTCATGGAATCCAACATCCAACATAGAACCGATGGATACAAAGTGACTAAATCCTACACTTTGATTGTTAGCCCAATCCAAAATAGCGGTACAAAGTGCTCC
Organism: Lewinellaceae bacterium; assembly: GCA_024639065.1. GTDB lineage: Bacteria > Bacteroidota > Bacteroidia > Chitinophagales > Saprospiraceae > JAHEJC01. The sequence goes on from JAHEJC010000125.1 coordinate 5,573, forward strand.
GCTTTGTGAAATAAATGCAATTTTACCTTGTTCAGCAGTGCCTGCAGCAAAACTGGCATTCAACCCTATGGCTGGATTAATGAATCCTAAGCAATTAGGTCCTATTACCCGAATACCATGCTCTCTGGAAATTCGATAAATTTCATCATACATCGTTTTTCCTTCATCGCCTGCTTCTTTAAAACCTGCCGAAATTATTACAACGCCTTTTATTCCGGCTTGTCCACATTCAAGCATAATTTTGGGAACCGTTCGTGCTGGTGCAGCTATGACGGCTAGATCAACAGGTAAAGGCAATTTGAGTACAGATGAATAACTCTTTCTTCCCTGAACTAATCGATGCCCTGGATTGACCGGATAGATTACTCCACTAAAAGAGCCTTCTAATAAATTTTTTATCAAGGCATTACCCACCGTACCTTCTCGATCAGATGCGCCAACGGCAGCAAGGGATTTGGGTTTGAAGATCAGATCTAGCAGATTTGCCATTTCTTTAAAAGTTCCAGAATGGTTTCAAATTTTTAATAACTTCCTGTAATCGCAGCTCATATTCCTCCCAAACTTTTCGTTCAGATGTCGTATGCTGTTCTTCATAGGGCATCGATTCGTTATTTATACCAGCTACAAAATTATATACACACTTAGGCAACTCTTCTACGTTGTACCCCCCTTCTAATGTCGCAAATAAATGGTTGAAACGGGCCTGTAATTTTAACCCAATATGGTAAAAACTCTCCGCTGTCACCTGTAAGTCTAATAACAAATCATATAGATGGGCATCAAATCCAGCCGATATAGCCACTACATCCGGTTGAAATTGATCAGCTATAGGTAGAAATGTATCGACTGCATTCATAAAAATATCATCACCACTTCCTGGAGGCAATGGAACATTTACATTAAATCCCTGGCCTGATCCTTCTCCAATTTCATTGACAAAACCATTTCCTGGAAAAGCAGGATATTGGTGAATAGACCAGTAAAGCACTTGATCAGTATTGTAAAATAAATGTGAAGTACCATCGCCTAAATGTCCATCAAAATCAAATAAAAGTACCCGTTTCCCTTCTTTTACAAATTTTTGCGTAGCGATTGCGATATTATTGAAAATACAAAATCCACTGGAACGGTCTGAATATGCATGATGTCCTGGAGGTCTTACCAGCGCAAAATCTCCAGACTCACTAGCCATAATAGTAGTGCCAACCGCAGCAATAGCCGCAGAGAAACTACCCTTGGAGACCACAGTATCCTGATCTAAATGGGAAGAAAGTAAATAAGCACGTTTTACTTGCTCGATGTAAGATTTGGTATGGATAAACTCTAAAAATGGTGAACCGTCTATTAAGGCAGTTTCTTTCAAATCCTGAAAGACGTCGAGTCGTTTTCGGTTCTCCGGATGCATGCCAGTATCGTGTTCTAGAGAAATTTTGTTGTAAAGCAATTTCATGGATTTTATTCTGTTTTTTATACTTTCTTAATTGGTTGGCGAATTATTGTTTTCCAATTTTCTGGTGCAGCTCTTCGGATATCTGAAAGATAAATTTCATGGTGTTTACCATGCAATTGGTATTTATGTTCTTTAATAAAGTCATGTAATTTTTCGATAGTTAGTCCTTCTGTTGAAAAAGGTCCTACATGCAAGAGTTGGGCAGATTCACCTTCGACAAATGAATTGAATCTAACTTTTTTCAGTGATTCTAGTTTTTTTTTGCTGGCCACCTGTTCATAAGCTTCCTCAAAAATTCCTTGCGTAACGTAGGTTGGTTGCATAATCATAAGGATCCATTGCCATTCTTCTTTTTTATTAATATCAAATTTGGACATATCATCTATCCACCACAAACCTTCTAAAGGAAGTACACTATAGTCAATCCCAATCAACCCCTTTTTTATGATAAATTTCATGGCATATGCCAGGCTAAATAAAGCTTCAACGGCTTCTTTAAATTCGGAGGATGTATTTGGATTACCTTTACCATCAATCATTATGAAGTTCATTTTGGGAACATCTACTATCTCGATATGCTTTCTCGATGGCTTGTACAAATGCTTAAGTTTCTTTTGAAAATCTATTTTCTCCATTAATTGGATTTAACTTATATATGGAATGTATGTCGTAAAAATCAAAAGCAATACAAAAATAGGTTATGAGGGACCTAATCTTGTTGATTTGTATCACGAGGTAAGCTGACTCCTATCAAGCATTAATTAGTTTAGAAGGTAGGAGGTTTAGGGATTTTAGGAGCGTTTAGAAATTAGTCAACAAGTTGAGTTATCGAAAAATTCGGCAATTGGTGATTCGGATGGCCTTATTCATGGAGCTTCAAGGCTTCATGAGATGACCCTAAAATCGAAGTCCACTTACTCAATTCCCAATTCTTTAGACGAGCAAAGGGTTTAGAAGTTTAGCATCGAATTGGTTAAAGGCTTAACACGATCAATCGGTTTATCTAAAATGATAGAATGAAAACTTTTTCTACTCAATAATAATGATGAAAAAATCCCGGTCATCACTGACCAGGATTTCTAAAAATAATCTTTTAATTCTTTTAACGAAAATCTATTCGGGAACCATATTCGGATTTAACAAATCATAAAACTCATCGAGCTTGGGCATGATGATAATTCGAGTTCGTCGATTCGTTGATCTTCCTTCAGGAGTTGTATTTTCTGCCAGTGCATTATATTCTCCCCTTCCAGCCGCGATCAGTCTATTGGGATCTACATCATATTTAGTTTGTAATTCTCTGACGACCGAGGTAGCACGCTTTACACTTAAATCCCAATTGTCTTGGTAGCAATCAGTACGGATAGATCGATTATCAGTATATCCTTCAACCATGACCTCGAGTCCGGGTCTGGATTTAATAATTTCAGCAATTTTTCCTAACACCTCTGTTGCTCTTGGTGTAATTATGGCGCTACCGGTCTGATACAACATCTTATCAGATAAATTGATAAATACAACGGTCTTATCTACTTTGACTTCCACATCATCATCTGCAATGCCTTGGTTAAGAACACTCTTCAAGTTAACTGCCAAAGCAAGGTTGATAGAATCAGCTCTTGTCTTGGCTGCCTGTAACAGATGTATATACTCATCCTTTTTCTCTAGTTGGCTTAGTGTTTCTTTAATGTTTTCACTGGCTGATTGAGAAAGGGTGGTTAGGTCTGATACTTGTCCTAACTGTTTGTCGCGTTGTGAGCGGATATCAGCAATTTGGTCTTTGAGGTCTTGAATCTGTTCTTCTCTCAATTTTAAATTACTTTCCACCGTTCCCAAACTGGATTGCATTCTAGTCTTTTCTTGCTCACACGTGGATAGTTGATTGGTCAACTTGTTAACTTGCTCACCAACAGTGCCTAAATCTTGATTGGCAGCATCTAATTCAGTTTGTAGGCTAGTAAATTTCTTCTTACTTATACAAGAGGATACAGATCCTACTAAAAAAAGTAATAAAAATAATTTTATAAAAGAGTTCATGATAAATTAGGTTATAAAGTTTCTAAATATTAAAAATAAATTGTGCAATTTTTATTCCATAAAGGTGGCCACAAAAATATACAATTTAATTATATAAACCCTATAAGAAATCTGGTTTATTATCAATCACCAATTAAAGACACAAAACAGCGGTTTGTTTTTTCAATAAATTGACTAAACAAGTTAGTTTATCTCAAGGTCTTACTTTAAATAAACCCCATACCGGATGATGATCTGAGAAGTAAGATGCACCACCTCGATTATCAATTATCTCCGCCTTCAGTGCTTGGATATTTTCATTACTATAAAAGATATAATCAATGATTGAACGATATTCATGATCCAATTTAAATCCATTAATCGTAGTGGTTGAAACAGTTGATTTTGAATTTTGTATTGGATGAATATTAGTCAATACACTAGATAATTTTTTGATGGGCTCAGTGTATAATTGTAAATTAAAATCACCCATCAGAAAAACTGGATCTTTCAGTTCAGTAAGCTCCTTGATTTTTTTAATAATTAATGCTGTACTGGCAATGCGAGCTTCTTGACCCACATGATCAAAATGTGTGTTAAAGATCCAAAAAGTTTTTCCGGACTTATCTTCAAAACGACCGTATGAACATATCCTTTCTAGGGCAGCGTCCCAACCAACTGATACTTTCTCCGGTGTAGGAGATAACCAGAAAGTTTGATTGACTTTAGTCGTGAACCGATCTTCCCGATAAAAAATCGCACTAAATTCACCGGCATTAATTCCATCATCCCGGCCAACCCCAATATAATTAAAATCGGTAAAAAATGAATCCAGATATTGTACCTGATGATAAAGTCCTTCTTGTATACCAATGAAATCCGGATTATATTCCATCAGTTGATTGGCCAGGCTTTCTTTGCGATAATCCCATGCATTCTGTCCATCTCCTTTATTGTCATACCTGATGTTATAAGAAACTAGAGAAACCTTTACTGCGCAAGAGCATAAGGTGAGCACGAAGATTACTACAAATAATATCTGTTTAACCATGACACAAGATAATTATTATCAACTTGCAAATATGATTATGATTATTGGAAAAGGATTCATTTTCTTTTGAAAAATCCATTTTACTTGTTTGTATTTTTGTTTGTACCTTCATATTTCTCAAACCAAATTAAATGAAAAAGACATTTTTATTTGTCATTTTCTTGAGTTTTCTGGGCGTCATGCCGGCTCAAGAAAAATATGCACCTGCGTTTCTCAGTGCGGAGGATTATCAACAAGCTGAGCAATCTCTTGGATATATGGCCAATGAGTTGGTATTCAGCGATCGGGTAAGCCCAATGTGGATCGATTCAGATCGATTTATGTACATCAATAATATTCAAGAAGGAAAAGAATATATTCTGGTAGACGGGAAAAAAGGTATAAAGCAACGTTTATTCGATCAGGAAAAATTTTCGATCAAGTTATCGGAGCTGGCTGAGGTAAGTCAAGATCCAATGAATCTCAATCTAAGGAACCTGCTAATTGAAGGAGATAAAATGAAGTTTTCCATAAACCAGAAGATGTTTTCCTGGGATCTTAAAAATGAGACGATATCCGTTGAAACAGATTCCAATATAAAGGTAATTCCCAATAGTTTTCTTTCTCCTGATGGCCAGCGGGCTGCATTCATTCGGGCACACAATCTATGGGTGCAGGATTTGACTGATGGCTCGGAGATTCAATTAACCCAAGATGGCATTAAAGATTTCGGGTATGCCACGAATAATGCCGGCTGGACAAAAAGAGAAAGTCCAGTTCTTTTGTGGTCTCCTGATTCTAAAAGAATAGCGACTTTTCAACACGATGGTCGGGGCGTGGGTGAAATGTACATGGTGAGTACGAAAGTTGGTCATCCGGAACTTCAAGCATGGAAATATCCACTTCCCGGTGATTCGCTTATCTTCAGAATACACCGGGTAGTAATCGATGTTGATAAAAAAGAATTGGTACGTCTCCAGATGCCTCCGGATATGCATCGATCCACAGTGACCGACCATATTGCATTACGAGGCGGAAAGTTTGCAGATGTTGAATGGAGTGATGACGGAAAATCATTAGCTTTCGTATCGAGTTCAAGGGATCATAAAGAGGCCACCCTTCGAGTAGCCGACAGCGAAACTGGAATAATCAGGGATGTGATTTATGAGCGGGTTGAGACTTTTTTTGAATCTGGTTACAGGACAAGTAATTGGCGATTTCTACCATCAACCAATGAAGCAATTTGGTATTCTCAGAAAAGCAATTGGGGTCATTTATACCTTCACGACCTGGCTACAGGGAAACTTAAAAACCAAATTACTTCAGGTAATTGGAATGTTACCCAGGTACTTAAAATAGATAAAACTAAACGAGAAGTTTATTTTTATGGTTGTGGTAAAGAAAGTGGTGATCCCTATTACCAGTATTTGTATAAAGTTGGATTTGATGGAAAAGGTTTAACCAACCTCACACCAGAGCCAGCAAACCATTTTGTTTACCTTTCTCCCCAGGGAGACCTTTTTGTAGACAATTTTTCTACACCTCAAACGTCCCCTCAGTCTGTCCTAAGAAACTTCAACGGAAATCGAGTTATGGCACTTGAGAAAGCAGATATCACCCAATTAGTGGCAAAGGGATGGAAACCTCCCATGAACATTAAGGTTAAAGCACGGGACGGTGAGACCGATTTATATGGACTTCTGTTTCAACCAAAGAATTTTGATCCTAATAAAAAATATCCGATCATAAATTATATTTATCCGGGTCCACAATCGGGAAGTGTAGGAAGCAGGAGTTTCTCCGCTTCAAGAAGAGATAATCAAGCCATTGCTGACTTGGGATTCATTGTAATATCATTGGACGCGATGGGTACCCCCTTACGATCAAAATCGTTTCATGAAGCTTATTATGGAAATATGGGAGATAATGGGCTTCCTGATCAAATCACCGGGATGGAACAACTTGCAGCAAAGTACCCCTGGATCGACCTTGATCGGGTTGGTATTTACGGACATTCAGGAGGTGGGTTTGCCAGCACCGATGCGATTCTTCGATATCCAGACTTTTTTAAAGTAGCCGTGAGTGGTGCTGGAAATCATGACAATCGAAATTATGAGGATGATTGGGGAGAAAAATGGCAAGGTTTGCTGGTACAAAATGCGGATGGCACTACCAATTATGATAATCAGGCCAACCAATTGTTAGTGGATAACCTCAAGGGTAAACTGTTGATTGCTCATGGAACATTGGATGGAAACGTCCCTGTTTCGAATACCATGCTTTTAGCAGACAGGCTGATTGCTGCAAATAAAGATTTTGACTTAGTTCTTTTCCCTAACCGAGGGCATGGATTCGGAAATGAGCCATATATGATGCGCAAGCGCTGGGATTATTTTGTACAAAATTTATTGGGTGCAACGCCTCCTAAAGAGTTTAAATTCTCCAGACCGGTAAGACCTTAAGAAATTATAAATGGTGCATGCTGAATGTTGAATGCATAAATGTGATCTTCCTGTAATTACTTTATTCATTCTTTAAACCAAGAAGCATATTTAACATAATTCTGAGCAGTCCTGGAAATATAGAACTCTGCATTCGCTGTATTTAATTCTTTTATTTTTACTGCAGGCACGCCTGCATAAATATAACCCGTTTCCAATACGGAATCACCCAGGACCACCGCACCTGCTGCTACGAGTACCTCTGAATGCACCACTGCATTGTCCATAATGATGGCACCCATACCTACCAGTACCCGGTCGTGGATCTTGCATCCATGTATAACCGCATTATGACCAATAGATACTTCATTTCCAATGTAAGTCCCTGCTTTTTCATAGGTACAGTGGATAACAGCACCGTCCTGAATATTACAGTAATTACCAATTCTGATTTCGTGGACGTCACCTCGTATCACCGTATTGAACCATACACTACAATTGGTTCCAAGTTCAACATCTCCAATAACTACACTCGTTTCTGCTAAATAAGTGTTTTCTCCAATCTTTGGAGTAAATCCTCTAACCGATTTTATAAGCCCCATGATTTTCTAAATCCGCCTAACTCCTTTTAGATGCATCAATGGTGTAAGTGTGTAACCTGCAGATTGTAATAATCTAATCACGCCGAAGGATCCACCTAGGTGACCAGCACCAACGGCAAAAAATGTAGGATCTTCGCCCATCATCTTTTCCATTTTGGGAATCCAGTTCTCATTTCTTTTTCTAACTAATAAATTTTCATATTCAGAAATACCGGACTCATCCTCCCCGATCATTTCATGCATCGCGTCTATATCTTGATCTTTGTAGATTCTAACCATGTCTTCAAATTGATCATTTCCCTCATCGCTCATTTTTATACCATCAACAAGCATTTGGGCTTGAGCTTCATAAGGTATGCTATCAAATAATCCCATTTGAAATTCAATGGTTTCCAATCCTTCAACACTTTTACTTTGTTCCTGAGCCTGGTCATATAGTTTCATTTCGTAGGATACCGTTTCACCGCTTTCAAGACTTCCCATTTCGATATCACCAGACGTTAAAACAGATAAAAACATAGGTTTTATCTTTTCCATCATCATCATAGGTAAGCCCATTTTTTCAAAATGTTGACTGACCAGTTGATAATCTTCTTCACTCATCAAATCCTTCAAGGTTTTCCCGTCCTTCATGAACGCATCTTGCAAAAGTGCAAACATCGCTGTCATATCACTCATATCGTCCATATCAATCTCGAAAGCAACTCGAGGGGCCTCTGCGAATGTCTCTTTAGCAATGTCCGGGAAAAAAAAGTCTTCCGCTGCTATTAAATGAATGGTACCAAAAACATAACTGGATTTTTCTAATCCATTTCCTGAAACTTCCCACAGCAATGATTTGGTAAGTGGTTTTTGTTGCTCCTCAATAAAAGTTTTTGTGTCAAGGGCTTGTTGCGCTATTGAACAGGAAAAGGTCGAGAAGGTCAAGATAATCAACCAACTCATCATATTTATTATTCTCATAAACATTATTTGT
>JAHEJC010000125.1:14097-15511 GCA_024639065.1 Lewinellaceae bacterium
CGGCAGCCACCGAAACATTCAATGAATCGAATGGGCGAGCTTGATCAATTTTAAATAACTCATCCGCATTTTTGCGGGTATTTGTAGAAATTCCTTTTCCTTCAGATCCTAATAATAAACCAATGGGTAGATCCATATTCAATTGATATAACTGTCTTTCAGCTTGCAAATCAGCCGCATATATTGAAAAGCCGGAATGTTGAAGAAACTCGATCGTATTGGGCATACTTTGTACTCTGGATACAGGTATTTGCAGAATTGCACCCGCAGAACTTTTTACGGTCACTGCATTTATCGGAGCAGTATGTTTTGCAGAAACCACTAAAGCATGGGCTCCAAAATACCAGGCACTGCGGGCAATAGCTCCCAAATTATGTGTATCACTAATCCCCTCCAATAAAACAATCAATGGGGTCTCCTTTTGTTCAAACAAATGCGGAACCAACAACTCAATCTCAGTAAACTCAATAGGTGATATCCAGGCTACCACCCCCTGGTGATTGCCTTTGGCCATGCGATTCAATTTTTCTTTTGGGACTACTGAAAATGGAATTTGTCCCTTTTTACAATAGTTGCGCACTAAAATTTCAAAAGGTCCTGTTATGCCTTTTTGTAAAAATACTTTAGAAAGCGTTTGCTGATTCTTAAAAGCTTCTTCTATAGGCATGCGGCCCCAAATAATATCTTTATTCTCCTTCACGAGCGCAAGTTATTAAATCCTGGAATTAAAGTGTCTAGAGTGTCATAAGTATGCCAAAAATGCCATAGGCCTAAAACTTTATATATCCTTTTTCTACTATTTGTTTTTGTTTAGCGTTATACATGATATAATAGAATAATCAAAAAAAATTACTTTTGTAGCTTTTTACCATTGGTGATATGAATAGGATGTATACTTTTCAACGATTTATTTATTGCTTAATCATAGGGGCAGGCGTATCTGGTCAGGCGAATGATCTCATCGCACAACCAGTCTGGAGTGATCTTGCCATAAATTTTATAACTGCCCATCAACAACAGCTAAACCTGGATCCAAATTACCCAAAAGGATACAACTTGGTAGATCAATATTACACGCCAGCCACCGGCCTCACTCACCTCTATTTTATGCAAACGATTGAGCAAATTCCAGTAGAGCATGCTCAATTGCAACTCCATTTTGATTCGAATGGAAACGTGGTTCATCAGAATAGCAGATTTCATTCCAACCTCAATGAAATTTTAATTACCGGTTCCGGCCACTCCATAGATTATATTCAAGCGATGATTATTGCACTGGGTGTACCTGCAAGGTTAAGATCATCTTTAGATTATTCGATTGAGCGAAAGATCAACAAAAATCATCTGGTCCTTAAATCTTCCAAATATTCAATGACTGATATTTTCATAGAGAAACTTTATAAGAAAAACTTAA
>JAHEJC010000511.1 GCA_024639065.1 Lewinellaceae bacterium
ATGACTTTGGACGGCGATCTGATCTGGATTATGAAAAAATTATGCGCGTTGTTTTGGATGCCGGTTATCGCGGTTATTGTGGCATTGAACATGGAGAAGAAGGGCGTGAATGGGAGAGTATTTTAGAAGTCAAAGAGCAACTATTAATTTGTCGGAATTGGCTGCAGTCGAGTTATAACTAAACAAGCTTACATGGACAACTTTCCTATTCGAACCACGGTGATCGGTTCGTATCCTTTTCCTGCCTGGCTGGAATATGCCACTCAAAACTTGGATCAATTTGGTGAAGCAGACCTGAAAGAAATGCAGGAGGATGCGGTTGCAGTGGCCATCCAGGATCAGGTCAACGCTGGATTAGATGTTATTACTGATGGTGAACAAACTCGCTATGATTTTAATTTGTCATTCTATGGTTACTTACATGGTGTTGAGCAGAACAGCCTAGTGCCAAGGAAATGGGGACCACCAGCCCATGATCAAAGGGGTAAGCATAGAATAACCGGGACATTGAGTGCTCCTCGCGGATTAGGTGTGGTTGAAGAATTTAAAAGGCTAAAGCGACTGGCTCCTGAAGGCCCGGTCTTAAAAGCTAGTCTACCCGGTCCATTTACTTTAAGTGGGCGTTTCTTACCTAATAATGAATATAAGGACCGTTATGCGATCACCAAGGCATTGATGCCGATAGTGCGCAAAGAATTGGAAGATTTAGTCCAGGCAGGCTGCCAGGAAATCACCGTTGATGAACCTTCAATGAGTTGTTACGCCTACAAGTCCGACACTCGACAATTCGTAAATATTTTTAATGAAACCGTTGAATCAGTGTACGGCAAATGCCGGTTATCGACGCATTTGTGTTTTGGCAACTATAAAGGTCATGCAGTAGGGTATCGAAAATTGGCACCTATGTTTCCAGCCTTTCTTGATTTTAAAGTAAATGAAATGCACGTCGAAATGGCCAATCGTGAATTTGCAGAAATTGAAATGATCGAATTGATTGCACAGAAAGTGCACGTTGCCGTAGGTATTGTTGATGTAAAGAGTTATTACATTGAATCGGTGAAGGATATAAAAGAACGCATTGCGCTCTGTTTGGACCATGCACCAGCAGATCGCTTATCCGTGGCACCTGATTGCGGTTTGAGCCAAACTGCGCGTTGGGCAGCTAGACTAAAATTGAAAAGTATGGTACAGGGTGCCTTGGAGATGCGAAAAAACTTGTAATGGTTTAAGAATAAAATGGTTCATCCACATCATGAGTACTATAAATAAACAGATAATAAAACTTATCAATCAATTCATAAAAAATGTCCGCCAGTATAGATTTCGATTAATATGGAAATTAATATTCCGCATTAGTGAAATGGCGTTATGAATTAATTTAGTTTTCTCCTGCCCGAGGCAGACGGGCGTTAAAAAATCAAAACTGTCTGAAGACCGTAATCCATTAAAGGAAAAAGAACAAAAACTGAATGAGACTCTAGAAACTTGTAGGAATTGATTAAAAAGGATATAAGGCACATTAAAGGGCGAGTTTTTTGATTTTAGCGAAGGGTAAATCAATTTAGCCAATTTCACTACAGCGGAGATTTTTTTGCTTACTTTTTTCATGGTTGGAAAAAAGTAAGTGCCTAGCCGGCATAAGGCGATCATAAGAGTGGTAAATACCAAACATTCATTGTAAGATTGCTTGAAGATAGGCTTCTCTCAATTAAGACATTATAACATTTTAACATAAATAATTTTTAGTCCTTTTGCTACATTTTACCATTTGTGCATTTAAAAAAAAAGGTTTATGGTTATAGAAATAATAAATTCTCTAAACGTTGATCTATACTATTCACAAAATAAGTATCTAACGGGCGGATGAACCAAAAAAATTAATATGATTATCGCATTTCAAAAGGACGAAGTATTATTAGCCGATATAAAAAGTACATTTGACAAGCAGGAAGGCTTTCGTATTTGGTGGCTAGGTCAAAGCGGCTTTCTCCTTCAATGGGCAGGCAAACATATTTTACTAGATCCTTACTTATCGGATTCTTTGACAAAAAAGTATGTGACAACAGATAAACCACATGTGCGTATGAGTGAATTAGTCATTCAACCAGCAACAATGAATTTCATTGATTTGGTTACTTCCAGCCACAATCATACGGACCATCTTGATGGAGATACACTCATTGCTCTAATTGAACATAATCCCAACATGTTGCTGGTCATACCCGAAGCAAATCGAGCTTTCGTCAGCCATAGACTTGGGTGCGATTCAGATTTTCCGGTTGGACTCAATGACCAGGAATCATTTACCTCAAAGCTGGGGTTTATCCTGCACGGCATTCCAGCTGCACATAATGAATTAGAACGAGATGATCAGGGAAGATGTAAATTCATGGGTTACGTAATTCAATTTGGTGGTTATACGATCTACCATAGCGGAGACACGCTTTGGCACCATAAAATTATTGAAGCACTCAAAGCTTTTGATATTGATTTGGCTATTTTGCCAATTAATGGTAACCGGCCGGAACGCAGAGTTGCGGGAAATTTGGAAGCAAAAGAAGCGGTTAAGATGGCAAAAACTATTGGGGCAAAAATGGTTATCCCTTGCCACTATCACCTATTTGAATTCAATACCGTCGAACCCGATGAATTCATTGAGGAGGCAAAACAACAGAATCAACCTTACAAAATATTGAGAATCGGTGAACGGTGGGAGCGTGATGAATTAATGGCTCAATGAGGTTTGTTAGAGCCAAACTGACCGGACTATGTCCTCTTCATCTGAGCTTGGATTATAAATTAAACCAGGATTATGCATTGGGTTTTCGTAACGAGAATCTAAAGATCAATAAAAATCAGGTGCTTGCCAGGTATTCCTCCAGAAAGGCAGGGTCACTGTTTAATATATAATATTTGATAAACAGCAACTAGAAATATGAGTAGAAGGAAAACCTTTTCATAACACGAAAGCTTTCATTGGCCATTATTCATTTTAGGAAAAATTAATTAAGTATGATGAATAAAAGGTCTTTAAAAAAATCCACTATAAATTGTCTTCAAGTCCATGTCGTCCAACCTGCTGATACAACTTGGACATTAAATGAGCATGTTCATCGTAAGCGGCTTCAAATATTTCAGCTGCCTTTTTTTCGCCCACCACAGCACTGCTGCTCAGCACTTTTGGAATTTTGCCATGTGCAATCAAGCGTGACGCAATTTGTACCTTAAGAGCATTGATCAAAGCAATACCACCCAGACTGGAGCCTGGAGCTACTGGTGTATCCATGCCTTCGATATGTATCATTGCATCTCCTAGCGGAGCGCCTGTGTCCAATACGTGGTCAGCAAAATCCATGAGTTTCATGCCATCGGCACGTTTTGAAGCGCTACCTTCAGCATGGAGTTTACTCACAATAGCCACTACCTTTACATTTCTTTTTTGAAATTCCTCAGCCATTTCGATGGGAACAATATTGCAGCCACTTGAAGATATAATCAAGGCCGAATCATTTTCACTAATATCAAAATTGCGAATGATCCTTGCTGCAAATCCTGATACATTTTCTAAAAACATCGCCTGTCGCTGACCGTTGGAACCCACCACCAGGTTGTGGAAAGTAAGTGATAGTTCTACCATAGGATTGAAGCCCGGGAAGGATCCATAGCGAGGCCACATTTCTTCCACTAATATTCTGCTGTGACCTGATCCAAAGAGATGCACCAATCTTTCTTGTAAAATAGTTTGTGCAAATTGTTCAGCAACCTCCCCGATGAGGAGTTCTTGATTTGCCACGATTTCGAGTATCTTCTCTGCCTCGCTGAAGTAAGCCTGTATGTAACTCATGTGCTTGTACTTGATTTTGTTTTAGCATAGTAGGCGGCACCAATAGCCCCTGCAAATTTCCCGTGGCGCGCAAGATAGATTGGCGTCTTTTCTTTGGCAGGACGCCATTCATAGATTGACATAAACTCTTGTAATGGATCCATTAATAATTCTTGAGCTCCTGCAGCTATGCCACCACCCAAAATTATGCATTCGGGTGATAAAATATTGATCAGTGAAGCTAACGCAGTTGCTAAACATTGTACAGAGGTTAGCCACCAATGATTGGCGAGGACGTTGCCTTCTCGATATGCATCCAGCAATTCTTTGGTA